>JBDTRM010000225.1:0-6690 GCA_039931675.1 Bacteroidia bacterium
GGTACGAATATACGAATGAGGTAGCATCAACAAATTAAAAAAATATAATATCAACTAATTACGAATTGGTACGAATATACGAATGAGGTAGCATCAACAAATTAAAAAAATATAATATCAACGAATATACATTATCAACGAATAACGAATCCCGATGTGTCGGGACGAATATACGAATGGCTCCGATTCGTAAAGATTCGTAATTCGTTGATGAAAAAAAATATAAATGAACAATAACAGTTTCCAGGACCCATCTATTCAAGTTGAACAGGAATTAAAAATCAGCCAGCAAATCAGGAATGAAAAAACTGAAAGACTGCTTACACCGGAATTTTTAAAGTTGCTCAGTAACCTGCACGAATGCCTTAATGAGGAACGCAAAGGCATTCTTGATTACCGTTACCAGATAAATAAAGCGCTTCAGAAAGATTTTGAAAAAGTTATTGCCGAACAAAAACCTGATATAGGCGCTTTTGAAGTTACGCAGACCAATGATTTTTTTCAGAAAGTAAAAACGTTAATCGTTTGCCCCGCAAATCAAACACGGTCACTCGTTAAGTTGATCAATGGCAGCGAACGCTTTCAGAAAGCCGATGCAGTAGTGGTTGATTTTTCATCAACATTAAAACCAGTGTGGAATAATCTTTCAGATTCCATTAACAATGTGATTGAGATTGCAAATGAGAGTGCGCGTTTCTCGCAGCAAACGTTTGCTGAGTTTTCATTAACAGGCACGCCTGCACCTGTATCACAACCTGTAATTATTTTAAAACCCCGTGCTGTACATGTCGAAGAAAATAATATTTCTATAGGAGCAGAAAATTATCCGGCCTCGCTTTTTGATGTTGCTCTTATGGCATATCATGCTTTTAAATCGTTTGTTATAAACGGCAAGCAATTGGTATTAGCTATAGAATTCAGCAACCAGTTTGAAGCGCAATGGTGGAATGAACTTGTTGTGATTATTGAAGAGCACCTGAAGTTAGATGCAGGTACAATTAAAATATGCGCTTCGCTCGATTCTGTTACAAGTGTAGTAACTGCCGAAGCCATAGTGTATGAATTGCAAAATCGTATAGTGGCACTACAGGCCGACTTTAAAGGAAAAATATTTAACGATCTTAAGTTGCTTCAAAAAAAGAGCGACTGCATTGTAGCCGAACGTAAATCACTCAATATAAATGAGACTTCATTAAAAGCATTTTCAGAAAATGTGATTCACATCAGCCGTAAATATGGCTTAACATCAATAGCAGGATTAAGCATAAATGCAGCCGGTCAGTTTGTGGATTTTAAAGATGTAAGCATTGCCAAATACGAAGAAGAATTGGAAACATACATCAAGCTTGGATTTAATGCGGTAACAGTTTCGCACCAGGGATACATTGAAACGCTGAAAGAAAAGAATATCGAGGCACTTGAGATAAGTGATACAAGTGTGAATGAAAAAAATCTTTTGCCTGCACCATCACTTAAAATTTCCATGATTGGATTGCGTGATAACTTGCGCACTGCCATAACTTTTATGCAGGCATGGAACCAGGGCATTGCAAGTGCGGTGTTTGATAACCGGTGGGAAGATGTGCAGACCTTTGAAATCATACACGCACAGATTTATCAGTGGATCCGAAACTCCGTTCACCTTGCAACAGGCGAGCGTATAAACAGCAGGTTAATCACAACCATCATTTTAGAAGAGTCAGAAAAACTGCAAAATGAAATACGCGATGAATTTGCCGGCAACCCTATTTCAGAAATTCATACCATACTAAATACTTATACGCAGGCCGCTCTTGAAGTTGAGCAACTGTTTTTAAAGGATGAGTTGATTCAGCATTTTGTGTAAGTGTAGTGCTGACGTGCCCCTTGCGCGCGATTGTATCGCGTGCTAATCAATACATGTAACGGTTTTTGATTCACACGATACAATCGTGCAAATGAAGTTTGTTCAAAGAAAAACCCGTGAGGTTGAAAAAAACCTCACGGGTTGTAAACTTACTACAAGTTGAAACGATTATTCAGCAGCTTTTTTCCCAAGCATCATCATCTCATTCACTACAATTTCGGTAAAGTATTTTTTTTCACCTGCCTTATCAGTGTAACTGCCTGATGAAAGTTTACCTTCAATTGCAATCTCATTTCCTTTGACAAGATTCTTTTCGACATATTCTGCACTGCTGCCCCAGGCAACTAAATTATGCCAGGTGGTGTCGTTTACTTTTTCACCTTTTTGATTGGTGTACGTTTCGCTTGTAGCAATGGAAAGGCGTGCTACTTTTTTTCCTTTTTCAAATTCTTTTACTTCAGGGTTTTTGCCGATGTGTCCGATTAAACGAACGCTGTTTCTCAAATTGTTCATTGTGTTTTTTGTTTTAAAATTATTTGAATTGTTATTTTGAATTTTCAGTCTCAACAGTAATTGCTGATTGACGAGGACAAAGGAACGGTGAGGTCAAAACCGAAGTCGGAGTTTTTCCGTTTACTTCTGAAAAAAACCGTTTATAGCCGTTTGCAGACGGATAGGATTTTGATACTTTTACGCGATGTTACATTGTTACTAAAAACCTTATTCGCGATAATTCAAGCATGAATCTTGACTACTGGGCAATGAACTTTACTAACTTAAAAACAACCAAACAGAATCATACTTTTGCAAGCAATAAAAAATCCATTTTCAAAACAAGACATCTGAAATGATAACTAAAATAACCATAAATAATTTTAAGAAATTGGACAAAATTTCTTTCCCACTTTCACAATCAGTAGTAATTATCGGACCAAACAATTCTGGAAAATCAACAATCTTTCAAGCGCTATGCTTATGGGAAATAGGAGTAACTAATTTTATTCAAGCATCCAAAACAAAAAAATTAAATAAAAATGGAGCAGTTACACTTAACAGGCAAAGCCTTTTAAACAGTCCAATTGCTAACATGCGATTCCTTTGGAAAGACCAAAAAGTTGCATTCAGTTCGGAAGGTAAAAAGATAGATTTAAAATTAGAAATCACCTTAGAAGGAAATACAGACAATATGAATTGGATTTGTAAAACGGAGTTTCATTATTACAATGAAGAATCATTTAGTTGCAAAATAGTATCTGGTCTAAAAGAGATAGTATCGCTTTATGAAATAAGCAAAGGAGTTCATTTTGGTTTTCTTCAACCAATGTCAGGAATTGCTTCTGTTGAAGATAAATTTGAACAAGGTGCAATTGACAGAAGGTTGGGTGAAGGCAGAACAGCAGAAGTTTTGAGAAATATTTGTTACAAAGTTTTATACCCTGAACTTTCAAATCATGGACTTGTTAACCCGAACGAAAAATGGAAAAATCTTCAATTAGCTGTAAAATCAATGTTTGGTGCTCAACTTCAAAAGCCAGAATATATGAAAGTTACAGGCACAATACAACTTGAATACTCCGAGAATGGAATTCGCTACGACATTTCCTCTGGCGGCAGAGGATTTCAGCAAACACTGCTTCTTCTTGCATATATGTATGCAAATCCAAACACTATTTTACTTCTTGATGAACCCGATGCTCACCTTGAAGTAATTCGCCAGCGAGAAGCGTTTCAATTGATAAACGAAGTAGCAACTGGTATGAATTCCCAAATTATTATTGCCTCACACTCGGAAGTTGTTTTAGATGAAGCTGCTGACGCCTCAAAGGTTATAGCATTGATTGAAAACAAAGTTTATCAGTTGAATGAATCATCTTCTCAACAGAAGATTCGTCATATCAAAAAGGCATTAACAGAAATCGGATGGGAAAAATACTATTTGGCGCGCTCCAAAAAACATGTGCTGTATCTTGAAGGTTCTACAGATTTACAGATGCTCATTCATTTCGCGAATAAGCTAAAACATAAAGTTGAACCGTTGTTGAAAGTTGCAAATGCTCAATATACAGCAGATAATGTTCCAGTTACAGCAGTCAATAATTTTGTTTCTTTAAAAGAGATTTTTCCTGAGTTAAAAGGGTTGGCGTTGTTTGATAAAATAGAGAAGAATTTAGATGATATTAAATCTTTAAAAATTATTTGCTGGACAAAACGAGAACTTGAAAATTATTTTGCAAGCCCAGAAATACTATATCGCTATGCTAAACTACTTGGTGACAAATATCCTTCGTTCGGTTCAGATAAATTAGTTGAGATAATGAAGCAGACAGTCAAAGACTCAACCGTTCCGATTTATTTAAAAGATTTAAAAAACGAATGGTGGGGCAAAGCAAAATTATCAGACGAGTGGCTTGAGATAATCATTCCTGAATTTTACAAAAGACTTGGTGTCTATAACAATTTCTCAAAAAGAGATTACTATCAATTAATCATGTTGATGAAGCCAGAAGAAATTAATAAAGAAATTGTTGAAAAACTTGATGCAATTTATGACCTGTTACATAACTTGTAAAGCATGACCTTCGAACGAAAAGCAAGATTTTATGTAAATTTTTTAGCGTCAATAAACAAACATTAAATTAAACCACATTAAATGAAAGAATATTTTTTCTTAAAAGGGAAATCTCAAAACGGTCCATTTACAATTGAGCAGTTAGCCGAGAAAGAACTAACAAGTGAAACTCTCATTTGGACTGAAGGAATGGAAAGTTGGCAAAAACTAAAGGACATTCCTGAATTATTGCAATCGCTAAAGCCAAAACAAGTTCCCCCACCAATACCCCGACCCTCTGACAAGCCATTAAAAGTTGCAGTGAAAACAAGTAAAAAGAAGGATAAATTAATAACAGAAGAGACAGAAGTTATAGTTGCAAAAGAAACAAAATCCATATTTCAACAAATTTTTATTGGGCTGCTAATCGGCATTATTGCATTCCCAATTTTTTATTTTGGAATTTACGAAGCGGACAAATACGACAATTTTAAAACTAACGATATCGTTAGTTCTTCTGGTGACCAAAGAGTGACTGGCATTAATCTTAGCGACTTTCCTTTTTCATGGAGTCGAACGGATTCCGAGGGTATCAGGAGAAATATTGAAAGAAGAAAAGAAATTTATACAGAACAATCTGCTTACAGTTCCTTAATAACTTTTTTAGTAGCAACAGGATTTCTTATTGCGATTACGTACGTATCAAAAGGAGCAAAATGGGTTGAAAAAACTTCAAGGAAAAAAATATGACATGGGGGTTAAAAATTTAGAGAAAGTTATTGAGTAACTTGAAGATATTAAACCGAAAGCAGGAAGCATACGATAATAAACAGACGATACCAGAAACAAAAATGAAACTCCAAAAACCCCTCCTCTCCCTTGCCACCTGTATGTTCACATACTTAATCATAAATGCACAAGTCAACTCATCGCAAGAAATCATTACCAATCTTTATGGTGCTTTTTCAAAAGACAGTACGTTGAAAAAAGATTTTGGCTGTACGCAGGAATACTCGAAACAATTAATTTTTAAAAACAATTTTAAGAAATAAATCCTTCCAATCATGAGCACAGAAAAATTTTGTTTAGAATGTGGCGAACCATTAAAGGGCAGAGCAGATAAAAAATTCTGTGATGATCAATGTCGCAGTAATTACAACAACAAAATGAATAGTGATGTTACAGCAGAAATGCGAAACATCAATAACATACTTCGCAAAAACAGGCGGATTTTAGAAACCATTACACCCGAAGAAGGCAAAACTAAAATCAGCAAAACCAAACTGCACGACAAAGGATTTAATTTTAAATATTTCACACACACCTACACCACTCAAAAAGGAACGGTATATAAATTATGTTACGACTTTGGTTATTTGCCTATTGAAAATGATTTTTTTATGGTGGTGAAATGGGGGAAAGAATGATGAATGTTGAATTTTGAATAACGAATGTTGAAGTGAACAAGGAACTCTTGCTTGAAATGCTGAATGAAAGATTGGTGTCGGTGCAAAAACATCCTGATGCTGATTTGTTTATTTATAACTACACAGCAAAGGTGCAGTACGACAGGCTTTGGAATGAAGTAACCATTCAATCGCGCGGTTTGATATTGGATGCTGATATGAATTATGTAGCGCGACCGTTTGGCAAATTTTTTAATCTCGAAGAACATCAGCCGCATGAAATTCCGCAATTGCCTTTTGAAGTTTTCGAGAAGTTAGACGGCTCGCTTGGCATTTTGTATTGGCTTAACGACAAACCGTTTATCGCCACGCGGGGAAGTTTTATAAGTGAGCAAGCGCGTCATGCAACACAAATTCTGAATGAAAAATACAGTCACACTTTCGATAAGTTAGATAAGAACAAAACATATTTGTTTGAAATAATTTATCCGCAAAACAGGATTGTTGTTAATTACGGAACACTTGATGATTTGATTTTGATTACAGTGATTGATAATGAAACAGGACTTGATGTTGGGTATGATGATATTGGATTCTCTTTGGTGAAGCGGCATGACGGCATAAATGATTTGCAGCAATTGAAGCAGTTAACCGATAATGAAAAGGAAGGTTTTGTTATCAGGTTCAAAAACGGAATGCGTGTAAAAATGAAATTTGCAGAATATGTGAGATTGCACAGAATAATTACAGGCGTTTCAAATGTTGCTGTTTGGGAATACCTTGCAGACGGAAAATCATTTGAAGAACTTTTAGAAAAAGTGCCTGATGAATTTTACAATTGGGTAAAGCAAACGCAAAGCGAATTGCAATCAAAGTATGATGATATTAAA
>JBDTRM010000226.1:0-5540 GCA_039931675.1 Bacteroidia bacterium
AATTCAATCTTTGATTTCTTATCACAATAAGGCTATATGCCGAAGGTGTAAACCTTTTAGCCCCGCTTCGGTGGGGCTTTCTTTTTTAAGTGTATTAAAACAGGTTTTTTTATTCCCTCTTAGCAGGTTTAACATGTTTTCTTACAGCGGTGAATATAAAAACAAAATAATATCAAAAGATAAATTGCTCCTATAAGGCATTAATCAGACTGCTAATGAGTTTTTAGATTTTCCTCAAAAAAAACTTTCCCGCGCTGTGTCCACACATGGCTGCCCCCAGCTATTCCAGGTAAATGCTATTTCAAGCCTCCAGGCTTGGAATTAACAAGCAACAAAATAAAAATCATACCCATCATCTTAATCAAATAAATCACAGTTCACACAAAATAAAAAAACCCCCGCACTGCGGAGGTCTTCTTAATAAATTCAAACAAAATTTAATATTTAACAATCCCTAAATCCCTAAATCTCCACTATCCACTGTCCACTATTCACTAATCACTATTTAAGCAGCTTTCTTCAATTTCACATCCAGTTTCACAGTCTTACCTGTAGGTATATCCAAAGTTTGGCTTTCAGGTATATAGTCCGGTGCCATCACCGTTACTATCGGGGTGCCGCCTTTTAATTCCTCGCTCAGGTAACCGTCACTGTTCACAGTAAGCATTATTACAGGTTCATTAGGATACTTAACAGATACTACTGCAGTTTTTATTCCCTCATCCGTATCTGCATCTTGCACCAATACGCCTATAGCTGCCTTCGTTGGGTTAATAGCTGCCAATATATTTGCAAATACAAACAGTGCCTGCTTAGTCTCATCCTTTCTGAATATTGCTTTACCGTCTTTAAGCATATCGTTCATGGTATCATAGCACGCATTCAGCGCTTTCAGTTTGTCCCCTGTGGCAACTCCTGTTTCGGAATATACCTTATAGTCCTCGAATTTATTATTGAAGTCTATACCTGATTGTATAACCTCCGCCAAAAAATCATCCTTCGGCATGTTTTCATTTGCTTCCAGTTCCACATCATGTTCTTCAATAAATTTTTTCATCGTTACGCTCATCATTTTTATGCTGTCCCAGTCTTCGTTTTGAGCTTGCTCATAATACTGTTGCCCTGCCGATTCGTACATAATGTGTCTCAGGTTCTCAGTATATGCTGTGTCAATATACCGTTTCAGCCTCACAAATAAATCAATGCATGCTTCTGCTAAAGGAATCATTTCTTCACGGGCTCTTTCGCTTGCCTCGTTACGTTGTTTTACATCAGCCATGGCATTGGCCTCGTCCAGGGCTGCTAATGCTGCTGTTGCTGTAGCCGTTTTATAAAGAGCTTTCAACGAGCTGAAATTTACTAAAAATAATAAGAAGTTTCTCCATGCAGTACTTGCTGCACTGTAAAAGTCTTTTTGCGAACAGGGGAATTTTGCGTTAATTTTTGACATGTTTTATAGTAATTAATATTATTTTTTTACATACAATCACCATGATTATAAGGAGAACAAAATTAGTTATTAACTTTTAATATTTGATAACTTACCTACTAAATTTAACAGTTTACCAATTAAATCATTGAATTTCAATCCTGTTATTTTGCAATTAATTGCTTAAAAATATCCTTTCGTCATATAAAAACATCATTTTCGCCAATTAAAATATCATTTATGCCTGCGTATTTTTCAGTTTTTTCTTCAGATAAGTGGCTTCTGTCTCTCAATACTTCATCACTTGCTGTGGGTATTTGACTTCTGTCTCTCAATAATTGGCTACTGGTTAAGGGTATTTGACTTCTGTCTCTCAATAATTGGCTACTAACTAAGGGTATTTGACTTCTGTCCTTCAATAATTCATCACTGGCTAAGGGTATTTGACTTCTGCCTCTCAATAATTGGCTACTAACTAAGGGTATTTCACTTCTGTCTCTCAATAAATGGCTCCTAACTAAGGGTATTTCACTTCTGCCTCTCAATAATCGGCTACTGCCTAAGGGTATTTGACTTCTGTCAACAAATATTTCACTACTGGCAAAGGGTATATCATTGCTGTGAGTCAGTACTCAATAATTGTTCGGGGCTTAAAATTCTATGTTCCATAATTTATGCAGGTGTTGTTGCATGAATAATATTAATAATGACGCGGTTTGAAAAATATTTTAGCAACAATTCTTCTAATTCAAACACTTAACAGTTGCAACCTCGATAAAATCAAGTGTTATTCGTGCAACAACACCATTTATGCATATAAATAAGGGGTCATTTTATTTATCCTGTAATTTTGGCTCCCCTGCTCTATGCAAGTGCTACCGCAGGTGTCCTCCTTGTGCGTGCAGCAGCAAACCCCCGGCTACCGCAACGCGTCATCCCCTCCCTGTGCTAAGGTGTTTCACCCGCCTCCCGTTTTACGAGACAAGTTGTGCGGTGAAATAAGTAACAGGATTTAATTATTACCGAGATTTCATTTCACCACCGGGCAAGCCATTTGGTCACAACTTTAAACTGTCTATTTTGCACCCTGTTTTTAATCAATAGAAAAGTCACAAAAATCGTTCTATTCCCGGGCACTGATATCCCACATTCGCATGAATAATTATCTTTGCAACCTGGCCGGAACTGCCCACCGTGATTTACGGTGAAATAATAAATTCCTGTTTGCAATATCCCTCATTCAAAAAATCATATCTAATTTATGCGTTATAAAAATCAGAACCAAACTGATAAAGAATTTCTTCAGCTAAAAGGAAACGTAAACCGGCTTATGCAGGTGGTTTATAAAGCTGTCAAACAAAACGGCACCACAGGGCCGGGCACTATAATAGTTGACCATGGCAGTGAGGAAAAAAATTTTATTTTCACCTTCAACAATGAAGGAAATATTATTGAAGAAGATCTGTACGGGCAGCATTTCCGCACCATTAACAAGTATAGTGAGACGGGTAAAAAAACCGAAGAAATAAAATATTACCTCGGCAACTTGTACTCTGTCACTACTTACAAGTACCTGGACGATGAGGGGAATATTACCGAATGCATAACCAATGATGCAGAAGGCAGGTTAATGTATCGCTATGAAAATACCTATACCCCCGATACGCGGCAGCAATTGCTCCATATCATGTACCATAAAATGAACGGAAAAGTAATTCTTACGGGCAAAACTGAACACACCTATCACGATGAAGTAATTACCATTAACAACAGGAGCTGGCGGAAGCCCCTTACAAAGATAGAGTATGATAAAGACGGAAAAATTACATCAAACCATACTTATACTTATAATGAAAAGGGATTGAATATTGAAAGCTCTTCGGTTTATAGTAAAACGCCTCACATGAACAGGAAAATAACCTACAAACACAACGAACATGGCGATGTTATCGAAACCAACTTTTACAACCCTGACGGAACTCTTCAAAATTCGTACGTCACCGCGCATGAATACGACAGCGAAGGAAAAAAAATAGTGCCAGAACAAAAACATGCTCCTTATGTTCATTACCCTGACGCTATTATGCTGTTTAGTAAGGGGGATGAAACGGATGATAATGGCAACTGGATTAAAAAAATTACAGAATCTCCTGACAAGTATATAACCCGCATGATAGTTTACGAAGGGGAGGAGAAAACATTTGAGCATCCGCTGTTGAATGTGGAAAACATTCCCAAAGAAACAGAGCGCGAAGTTGAATACGAACGGTATAAATTAGAAGACGGGAAAGCTGGATGGATTGCAGAATGGCCAAATGCATCAGGTGAAAACTTTCCATTTTACAGGTACTACACTTCCCGGTTTAATGAAGTGCCTTCAATGATTACTTACCAGGGCCCTAATATCGAAGCCATGGCATTGCTCAGGCTCCTGAAGGAAAAGTGTGATATCAACCTGGTTCATTCTTATTCCGCTGTCTGGAATGGCAGCCGCCCCTTACTGAGTCGCTTTACCATTAATTTTAACAATCAGTGGGGATATATGCTGCATTGTAATGGAATATCCAAGCATCATATTGATGAATACTTGGTCCCATCGGAGATAGAAGAAGAGAATGACGAATATGTTTTCATTGGCCAGTTTTCACTGCTTCACCCGGGCGAGATAAGCAGTGCCCGCGATGAGAATTTTGAAGAAGAGCTTTCAGGATATATTCACCATTGTAGCTTGAGTAAAAAACCCGACAAGCCCGTGATAAATATTATTGAAGTCAAAGGCGGAAACTTCTCTATGGCTGAATATGCGGTTAATGATGATTTTATTATCAAAGATCTTGAAATCAACTACGGCCAGGGGTTCGAAAAATTTCACAACGAGCTTATGCAGCGTTTTAACAAAAGCACCAAAGGCCTCGTGCTCTTTCATGGTGAACCGGGCACAGGCAAAACATACTATATACGTCACCTGCTGCGTAAAATGATTGCAAACCGCAAAATAGTCATTTACATACCCCCCAATATGGTTGACCACCTTGTGGATCCGGCCTTTATGACCTTTCTCTCTAACGAGCTTAAAGTTTGGAGCGAAGACGGCTATTTCTGTGTGCTTCTTATCGAAGATGCCGAGCCGCTGCTTGCAAAACGCCAGGAAGGTGTGCGCATACAGGGAGTTACCAACCTGCTTAATATGACAGACGGACTGCTGAACGACATGCTCAACTTACAGATTATCTGCACCTTTAATGTTGATTTAAGCAGGCTTGACAGTGCGCTGCTTCGCCCCGGGCGTTTGATAGCACGAAAGGAATTTAAAGCGCTTGCTGAACTCGATGCAAATCTGCTCGCCCAACGGTTGGGAATAAAATATCATTTTGACCAGCCGGCCTCGCTGGGCGAAATTTACGCCATGCAAAAAAACCAGCATACCCTTGTGCATGAAGTGGAGGCAAAAAAAAATACATCTTCTGCAATTGACGATTTATAGTGAGCACCTATGCGGTACAATCTTGTTTAATTTTGTGGAGACTCCCCTACTCTGCTCAGTTGCTACCGCAGGCGTCCTCGCCTGTGCGTGCGGCAACAAACGGCCATTGATTTATCTCGTCCCTGTCCCGAGGTGTCGGGATAGTTCACTTTATTATATTTGATTCCGATTAATCGTAACAAACATAAATACTGCCTCCCGTGATTAAATACATATATGGTATAAGTGAATAGTGAAAAGTGAAAAGATATGAGTGAAAAGTGAAAAGGTATCAGTCAGGCAGCAGCAAATGGCTTGGGAAGAACTTGCACCAGTTGGGGGCATTGAAATGAAGGATTATTTTTTATCCTGTTGCCATAACCTTGCACCTCCATGTATCCCATCTTTGTTGGTTACAATTTTAATATTTTTATCAAGCTTAAAATTTATTTTATCTGCATTTCCTCCTCCAATATAGAGGGTGTCATAATTGAAAACGGTTTTTAAAATAAAAATAATTTTTTCCAAATGCCTGTTCCATTTTTTAATACCTTCCTTTTCAAGAGCGATTGCACCAATGTAATCATCATAAAATTTTTTCTTTGTTATCGGATGATGCGCCAATTCAAGATGCGGCAAAAGCACTCC
>JBDTRM010000227.1:0-7055 GCA_039931675.1 Bacteroidia bacterium
GCACCGTATCCTCAAACGAAAAATTTGGGACAAGGTTTTGCGCAAACGTTGATGTGACTAACAATAAGAACAGCAATAAATTCCAAATCTTTTTCATGACGTTTATTTTTATTAATTTATATAAAAGTACAGATAAGTTCCACCTATCTATCCTTAATGATGGGCGAGGGCTGTGAGTTACTCAGATAAATAACTGATAAGGCACAACCACCTTAGCATCCAGGCAAGGCGTGTATTAATTGTTTAGTTCTAACAACAGCATATTTTATATCGGCAGCTAAATGCGTTTTAATAATATAAACTGCTGTTATATTGCTAATGTTATTATTTATCAGAATTTTTAAAGATACAAATCTTAATGTGCCCGGTATTAAAAATAAAACAAGTCGGTTAAGAGTTTCTTTTAAGTAACTAAATATAATGTGGTGTAGTTTCATAGTGGCAATTGGTATTAATGTTTGTAAAGATTGCCACAAAACTAAATGCACAATACATGCTTGTCAATTCCCAAAACCCATAATATGAGAAGTCATAATATGGAAACCCATATTACGAAAACCCGTAATATGAGAACCCATAATAAAAAGCAACAGCTATTTGTACTTTTAGCGTTTTTAATTTATTGTTCTTCTTCGGTATCTCTGTCTTTCCCCGGAAGCAACCTTACAATTACAAATAAAGCGACATTCAAAAATCCGTAAGCTACCAGGCCCCACACATTATTAGTGTTGCTTTTACGTTTCATGTTTCTAATATGCATTGCTACAGTGTGAATAGAGATGCCAAGTATATCAGCAATCATTTTAAAGCTCAAACCTTTTTGCAGCAAATGCATTACTTCTTTTTCTCTATCTGTATATAGAGGGATTTCTTCAGGTGATTTCATTTTTTGTGGTTTTGTAAATTAAAAGATGGATGAATCCGCGGGGTAATAATTTTTATTTTGCGGTTATAGATGTTGTTATTCTCCGCAAGGTGAACTATTAAAACCACAAACACTATTAAAGTTGTTAGTAATAACTTTTTATTGTTTTTAATTATACAATAGTTCCATTTAGTACCTATAAGTGCATATAAGTTCCATATAAATACATAAAAGTTTGCAAAATTTATCACAAGCCTATCACAATTTAATCCCGATGAAAAAACCCCCTTGTTGGCGCGAGCTTGCAGCTCGTGCCGCGTATGGATGGATATTACCACGAGAAACACGAGCTACAAGCTCGCGTTAGCATAAGTGGTTGGTGAAAAAAATTATACAGTCAACAAAAAACCCGCTCCGATTAAAATCGGTGCGGGTTTTTTGTTATTGCCTCTTGTCAATTGCAACTTGCCTCTTACTTACTCTCCGTCAACTTTAACAATTTTGAAAAACTCTTTTTGGTTATCATAAATAATTTCACACATATAAAATCCTGCATTAAGATTTTCTCCAAAAGTGAAATTATCAGTACCTGAAACCACATGACTTTCAATTTTCTTGCCCATTAAATCATAGAGTGTTATTGTGCAATTGGCTTTGCTGTTTAAAGCAACATTAAATGACTTTGACGAAGGGTTAGGAAAAATTATTACCCCGCCTGAACTTACTGCTATTCCTTCTTTTGCATTGCAAAATGTTGTTACCGTTTTAATTCCCGATAGTTTTGTGCAGGCAGTACTAATAACTTTCACTTTATAATCACCTGCATTATGGGGGTAAAAAACATTTGATGTTGCCCCGGCAATATCCACATTGTTCTTTTTCCATTGATAGGTGCTGCCGGCATTTAAAGGAACTTCGAGTTTTACACTATCGCCAGGGCATAAATCAAGCAAGCCTGTATTTGCAATCACAATGGGCTGCGGGCTTGTAACCGTAAGCGTGTTTGATATCTTAGTGCATCCGTTTGAATTTGTTACCACCACTTTATAAACACCGGCTGTGGTAGCTGCGTAAGTTGATGCAGTAGCGCCTGCAATATCATTTAAGCCCTTTTTCCATTGATGCGTAAGACCTGCACCTGTATTTGCCGAGAGCAATACCGATGTGCCTGCAGCACATAAAGCAAGAGAACCGCTTGTTGTAATAGTTGATGCCGGACCTAATTTTACAGTGATGTAATTTGTTTTCACTACCGAACCGCTGCCGGCCACATTGCCTGCTGTAAGCGTTACAGAGTAAGTGCCTGCATTAGCATATTTAACTGTAGGGTTTTGTAATGTTGAACCCGATGGTGTTCCACCGGGGAAACTCCATGACCAGGAGGTGGGACTGTTAACGCTCTGATCGGTAAAGTTTACATTTGAATTTTTACAGGCTGTAGTGTTGTTGGCGCTAAATGCAGCCGTGGGTATAGGATAACACGGGTTACTCATATTGGTAACATTAAAATCTTCGGACACAATAAAACCTTCGCCATAATTAACCATAACATGATAAGCACCGGGTGTGGTAATTTGTATGGTAGCTGTTGTTGCTCCCGTTGACCATAAATAGGAAGCATAAGTCGCAGTGGTTTTCAGGTAAACACTTGTTCCCTGTATATCGCATGTAATGTTAGGGCGGTGGAAACTCCATGGAAGATTGCGATAAAAAAACACGCGATACATTACGGTGGTATCTAAAAATTGAAATTCAGAAACCAGGTTGTTCAACGAATCAACAATTGAGAAGCAGTGATGACCGAAAGAACGATGACCATTATTCACTAATTTCATTCCTCCGCCAATCTGCTGGCAATTTCCTGCACCGCCACTCCATAATGTAGAATCATAAGCATAGCTCCATACCAGCGTTGCTGTTTTGTTCACTTCATCGAGTTCATATTCCACTCCGCGCGCTCCGTGCGAGGGAACGTAATGTCCATTATCTACAAGTGTAACGTGCCCGTTTGCAATTCTGCGTATATCGTGCTGCCCGTGGAAGCTGTAAGGGTCGTTGATGAAAGTGAACTGGTTGTACTTTCCACCCATTCTCCACATCACGGCTCCTGTGGTTCGGTTAATTTTAGTGATCTCGCAAAGGTGCCTGCTCGACATGAGAATATTCCCGTCAGTATCCATTTCAAGCGCATTGCTGTGCGACCAGTCCACAACAGTGGGGCTGAACATAAAGAATGTATCCGCAGAATTGAATGACAAATGGTCCAGGGTGCGCCACTCGAACAGGAGATTTTTATTTGAATCCAATTCCTGTATCACACTGCCTGTAACTAAGGCAGTGGTGCTGCCGGGCGTGCCGTTATGCTTGAAATAATGATAAGAACTAAGATCCATAACGCTGTCCTGTAGCCCTAAAAGAAGAAAATGATGATTGGGTAGTATCTGTATTTCATGAGCGTCTGTTCTGTACCCGATACAAGATACAGAGTCAACCACTGTAAAGGTACTGTCCATAATCATCCACTGCTGCCCACGGGCACAGGTAACTTGTCCGTTGGGCTGCATGGTAAAATCACCGCCTCTTACCGGATGGTAATAAATTATGTTGCCTTTATGATCAAGTACAATTTGTTTGTGAGTGTAGCCTGCCTGGCTTTCAGTCATTTTTTTGGTGGCTAAAAAATAATAGCCGGTTACTGTTGAATCATAAACCGTAAGCTGATGGGGTGGCAAGGTTTGCGAATTACCCGGACCTGGAATTAAATTTAAAAAAGCAACGATAAGTAGTAAAAAACTGTAATTAATTAACTTCATAGATTTTAAGATTTTAAATTTTGTTGGTGCAACATATTAAAAAATGAAGCTACCATCAACAAATCATTGTGAACGGTATTAAAATCTTGGTCAATATTATTAAGATGGTAGAAAGACAATGCGTTTTTATGTGGTTTGTAATTGCGGTTGTAAAACATGACCTGCAAGTTCATATTTGCAAACTAAAAAAATATAGCCAAAAAAAAACGCGCCCCGATTCCCGATGTTCGGGATGGGGCGCGTTTTTTGTTATTGCCTCTTGCCAATTACAACTTGCCTCTTACTTAATTTTCATCATTTTCTTGGTCTCATTCACTTTTCCATCAACCAATAAAGTATAAGTATAAATACCACTTGTAAGGTCTGAACCGTAAACCATTAAACTACCTGCACCTCTTTCAACTATATCAACCGTGCTGATCACATTGCCTTTGCTGTTGTAAAAAAGAATCTGTGCATTTTTTACATCCGTAGGTATATTGAATGAGATAGTAGTATTTTCCTTAAATGGATTTGGATTGTTTTGTTCAAGCACAACAGTATTATCAGAAAGCTTCACCTTTAGTTGTCCTGTAGGTTCCGTTGAAGGCATTGTTTTATTACCATTCTGTAATGCTAAAACCTGGGCTGCAAGATCATTAATTTGTAATTGCTGTTCCTTCATACCTGCAATAAGGATAGGAATGAGCATAGTATAATTTACTGCAAGAAAATCAACCTGTGGATGCAAAAGATTACCCGATGTATCAACTTGAGCAGGTCTGCCAAAAGGTCTTACACATTGTGGCAATACTGGTTGTAATTGCTGGGCAATCAATCCATATTGTAAATCGCCTTCTAAATGCATAAAGTTATATTGAGCTGTGTCGAAATTAAATGTTTTTGGTTGCAATTGATTTATAATTCCTATCGCATTAGTCACATCTGTAACATTAGTTTTCAGTTTACTATCTGAACCCTGAAAGGTTCCCATAACCACAACATTGCCGTCAAAAAAAGCTGCTCCGCCCGGGCATGCTGCGCTTGAAGTTGAAGTGCAATTTCCAGTGGGACCGCTAGCAAAAACTCCATAAGTAAAGGCATTGCCTCCGGTAGCTTCAAAATGTCCTCCAAGATTAGCTCCTAAAAATGCAGTAGGTGATAGACCACCGCAACCACGCACACCCACATTTATTGAATTCATTCCGGTAGCGCCATAGGCTATAGCATCAACTCCAATATCATTAGTTGAGGATCCTGTTGTGGCAATATATGCACCATAATTAGTAGTTGCATTGGTGGTTGATACCTCAGCTTTTACGCCATAATTAGTTGTGCCTGTACTTCCACTTACGATTGTGTTAAGACCATAATTATTATCAACCGCTCCCCCAGCGAATGCTAATACTCCATTACTTGTGCTGCCCCCGCTACCTGCGGCATTTGCTTGGATTGCATAATTATACTGCCCACCGCTTGCACCTGAATAAACCCCACAAACAGAAGTAGTTGCTGTACTGCTACCGGCAGAAGTGGTATAAACACCATAGCTTGTAGCACTCCCTCCTGTTACAACTGCTGAAACTCCATAATGATTTGTTCCTGTTCCATTAGTTATGATGTCAACGCCATAGTTGATGGTTGTTGAATTTCCATTCGAATAGAAACCTCCACCTCTGCTTACTGAGTTTGCGCCTGTCGCTCCTGATACTTCGCAACGAATGCCTTCTGCTCCTAAGCTACTACCGCCTATTGCGATACCGGCTCCAAGATTATAATCACCTCCGCTTCCTGCTATACCAACTACATATCCTGCATTATGTGGCGTTGAAGTTAAGCTTGGCGGTGAAGTGCCGAGCGAAGTTGTTACGCCATAATTGCTTGTACATGAAGCACTATTAGTGGAAGTCACATTTACTCCATAGGTATATCCTGTTATATTATTTGCGGTTGTATTCTCAATGTCTAAGCCTCTGCTTGTATATCCATTTCCAACATGCTTATCCTTTACCATAATACCATTCGCATTATAATTGCCTGTGGGTAAGCTTTTGATATAAACTGCAGGTTCATGTAATGTAGTATAAGGATCGTTATCAACATTAAACATTGCCAAACTACCTGTTGTATTAACGCCCACCTCTCCTGTTGAATGTATTTGCATTCGCTTGGTTGCGGCACCAGGGGTGGTGGTGGCATTGGTCCAAAAAAACATATTAGCGTTTTCCTGTTGCATGATATGTACATCGCTGTTTGCTGCTTCAACTCCAATTTTCAATCCATCTCCGCTGGTTTTATCTGTAGTGGTATTGGTCATTTGAAACCATTCATCAGTAGCGCCCTGGTGCAGGTGAAGTCTTGAAACTGGAGCCGCGAATGCAGGTCCTATTCCTACTAAACCGCTGCCAAGTATTATCATCTTTGAAGTATGTGTGTTATCAGCAGTTGCACTTCCTCCAGCATTTGCAGTAGAAGTATAAAACAGCATTTTTGAAGAACCTGAACCTGTTGACATGCCACTGTAAAGTAATAAGTCGCCCCCTGCCCTATTTGTTGCCGCACTTGTTGCGCCACCTGCCAAAATTGTTAAATCATTTCCTACTGTGTTACTTGTGGTTCGCCTTTCCATTTGAATAATTTGCGCACCATTGTTTCCGTCAATTCCAAGTATAGAGGTCGGGGTGGTTGTACCAATCCCTACATTGCCGCCACTTGTAACACTCACCCGTGGATTACCTGTACCATTTGTAAAAATATCAAACCTGCCTGATGCAATGGTACCAAGGGCTACATTATTACTACTCGCTGCATTTTCTATGCGAAATGTTTCGCCCTGACCGCTTTGCGACATCTTCCAATTGGTTGCAGTGGCACTTTTACCATTGGTTTGAAAAACACCTCCTGTTTGTGTCGGAGTACCTGTACCATCAATATGCAACACCGATGTAGGGCTTGTTTGTCCAATGCCTACATAACCCGTATTGCCTGAACCAACAATAGTCATTCGCGTATTTGTATTACCTGCTGTAAAGAAGTATAAATCTCCTGTACTAATTGAACCAAGCCAGATGTTAGCATTGTCATGTAAATTATGAATATTAAACTTTTCACTACCGCCATGATACATCCGCCAATATTGGTCATCTGTTGATGATGCGTTAGGTGCATCGGTGCAGAAAGTTTCACCTGGATTGAATTTTCCAGTTCCTGTTTGCGCTGTGGTAAGATTAGTATTTACATGTAAAGCAGCGGAAGGATTAGTTGATGTAAAATCTCCAATCCCCACTGCCGTTTGGTTTCCAAATGGAGAATTCGGGTCAAAGAAAATTACCTGACCATTGGCTGGATTTGCTTGCTTCCACTGACCAGAGGTCAATTGAGCCGAAAGTAATATTGCC
>JBDTRM010000228.1:0-26488 GCA_039931675.1 Bacteroidia bacterium
GCAATGGTTGAATAGTTATAGGTTGATGCGCTATCAAAGCAAGAGGATGAAACACTGGTTATACTTGTTCCATAAATGGAAACAATTTTTGTTTGTGCTTCATTTGTTTGCACAGGCGTGTTATTATCAAAATAAATGAATGCATTGTTTTTAATTGTATCACCGGCTTTTAGAGATGTAACCGGTTTAATGCGATAACGGATAAACCCATGACTTCCTAATTCATTTATATTACTGTCGGGTAGTAAAATATTATCAAAAGCAAAAGTCATCAAGCGTGAGTGCGCTTCATAAGTCAATTTGTAAGAGTGGGATGAGGCGATCAATTGAAAAGATGTAATGTCAAGATCAGTTGGAATATTGTCAAGAACTCTTACACTAAATGCAGTATCGTTGCCTGTGTTTTGAAAACGGATAATATAATCCAAATTTGGATAGCTTGCCAGTTGTGTAATTGTTATTAGACTATCAGAAACTAACTTGTCATTAGGATCAATGGACCCCGTAACGAAAACTTTCCATGAGCCATAGTTATCACCGGGGAAAGTATCACCGACAACAGGATTGATAACACAGTAGGCATTAAGTTGAGTG
Source organism: Bacteroidia bacterium (assembly GCA_039931675.1). Taxonomy (GTDB): domain Bacteria; phylum Bacteroidota; class Bacteroidia; order AKYH767-A; family OLB10; genus JAEUTH01. The sequence goes on from JBDTRM010000228.1 coordinate 595, forward strand.
CCGAAAGGAACACCTGCATTAACATGTACAGTAATAATTATGGTGCCTTGCTCCAATGGATTGAGTATTATATTACTCCACATTACTGAATCTGTGGAGATTAATGAAGGCGTAATACTTGCTGATAAGTAAGTATAGTTATTATCATTCAAATAAAACGCAATAGAAGGTGTTAGCGTTGTGGTTCCAACATTTTTATAATTCAATGTGTAAGACCCATTGAAGCCAGTGCGAAATAGCGTAAGTGGTGTAATACTAATCTGCAAATCATTAATACCCGGCATAGGTTGAAATGCAAAATTGTTTGCTGAATCCGTTTGGTTAATTCCATTAAAATTTACTGAATGTGCAGCAGGTATTGGATTGTAATAATTGATAGCATTAGGAGAAACAGAATAGTTACCAGAATCTAATACAGCTAAAGAATATTTTCCGTTTTGTCCGGAGAATGCAATTCGATTGGTACTTGATTCCGTAATTAATTCACTCTGTAAAAAAATATCATTGGAATCTTTTACACCATTAGAATTAAAGTCAATAAAAGCTCTTCCTTTTATTAAATTATATTTATCCGTGAGTTTTACAATCCAATAATCAGCAATACCTTTGCTGTTTTCTGATTTGTCACCTGAAATATTAGACCAGGAATATCCGCCAAGTATATAATTTCCATCTGCACATGTTTCTAAACAATAAAGATAATCTGTGCTACTTCCTCCAATAGTCTTGTCCCAAAGTTTTACCCCTGTAGAATCAATTTTTATTATCCAATAATCAGCATACTTCCAGCCTCTGCTCCTTTCGGTTTTATCTCCTCCCCCATTTGAATTGGTGGTACCTCCAAGAATATAACCACCATCTGTTGTTTGTTGCAATGAACTAAGGTCTTCAGATTGGTTTCCCCCTATTGTATTTTGCCATTGAATATTACCCGCGCTATCAGTTTTCACAATCCAATAATCTGTCCAGCCATGTGTACCAACAAAATTTTCCGTTTTATCTCCGGAAATATTTGATCTTGAATTTCCTCCCAAAACATAGCCACCATCAGAACATTGCAAGATGGAATTGAGGTTATCTGTAGTATCTCCTCCAATGGTTTTATCCCACTGTATATTCCCAATGCTTTCCGTTTTTACTATCCAATAATCATAATCTCCCCGACTGTCCTCTGTTTTGTCACCCGAAATATTTGAGTTTGATTTCCCACCAAGAATATAGCCACCATCAGTTGTTTGATGCAAGCAATTAAGAAAATCACTGTTATTTCCACCAATAGAATTCTGCCATTGAATGTTGCCGATGCTATCAATTTTCACAATCCAAAAGTCTCCTAACCAACTGCTGTATTCTGTTTTGTCACCTGAAATATCAGAGCCAGACCATCCACCTAAAATATAACCACCATCAGTAGTTTGTTCTATAGAGGAAAGAACATCACGGTTACTGCCACCAATTGTGTTCTGCCATTGGATATTCCCTAAGCTATCTGTTTTTACAATCCAATAGTCATCACCTCCTTTACTGTTTTCAGTTTTATCACCTGAAATATCTGATTCTGAATAACCGCCCAGAATATATCCCCCATCTTTGGTTTGCCGTAATGATATAAGCAAATCCCATTGATCTCCTCCAATTGTTTTCTGCCATTGAATATTTCCAATACCATCAGTTTTCACTATCCAATAATCAAATCCTCCTTTACATGATTCAGTTTTATCTCCTGAAATAGTTGACTCAGAAATCCCGCCAAGAATATAACCCCCATCAGAAGTTTGTTTGATAGAATAAATATCGTCATAATTATTGCCTCCAATAGTTTTTTGCCATTCAATCTCTACTTGTGCATTTGAATAACTAAAAACAAAAAAAGAAATAATAAGCGTGATAAGTTTTTTCATAATGGTGATGGTAATAACGTTTCTTATAGTAAAGGTAAAAAACTTATGATGCAGTGATTAAGAAATTTTGCGATGTTAACTTTAACAAAGTTCTTTCACTTTGTCAAAGTTGAGCAGTTCAACTTTCGGAAAGTTGAAGGAACTTTCCGAAAGTGTTGTATCCATAAAATTTTGCTGTAATAATGCTTCGTTGAATTTTTCTGTTTTGTTGTCGCGTAGAGACGTTGCATGCAACGTCTCTACCACGCACGAAAATGCCAAATGCACAATCGTCATTCTTTGTTGCGTAAAAAATTTTTTTTGCGTAGAGATGCCATGCATGGCTTCTCTACATGAAATCACCTGTTCACTATTATTTTAGTATTGGTAGTTTTGTAAATGGTTCTGACCCTGGCAAAATAAACACCATTTGAAAGTTCAGATAAATCTAAATTGAAATTCATGTCTGATGTTTCATATTCTTTTAGTTTGCTTCCTTCAAGATTAAAAATAGTGATGTCCATTTTACTAATACGCTTATCATTATTTATAATGTGTAAAATATTTTTATCAGACATATAAACAGAAATGGTTTCTGAAGAAACAGGATCAGCGATAGCGGCACCAACATTTATGCAATTGGTAAATCCTTCCTGCCCGTGAAAATGAAAATCGTCAAGGTATGCACAGCCACCATAAGTTGCGCCTGTAATGGAAACCTGTATGGCAGTATCTGCAACGAGAATATTATCCTGGAAAGTTCCGTTGCTTGAATTAACTAATGATGGAGTTGCAGTTCCTGATAAACCCAAATCAAAAACTTCTGCTTTTACATAAACCTGGTGTGTTGCACCACCAATCATAACAACAGAAAGTTTGTAACGATACCAATGATTTTGAATTAGGGTGAGTAGCGGATATGGATTATTGTTCCATGAATAAGTAAGCAATTCAATTTTTGAATCGCCCGAAACTGTTGCAATAATGTAATGATTGAAATCAGCTTGTGGCGTTAACCATATTGACATCGCTCTTTGGAAACTTGCTGGATGAATGGTGGTTCCATCATACTTAAAGCAAGCTGTTGTGACTATGGTATCTCCTATGTTAGGCTTATACTTGCTGCAATAAATTGCATTGTCATTTCCCCAACTGATAGAATCAGGCGCTGTCAAGCATCCACCTGTAATTCCGCTTGTTTGAATTTGAGTAAGACCTAAACCTCCGCTAAAATGATTTATGAAATCATTGTTAGATGCATTCTGATAAAAATCAAAATGAACATTTTCATCAACAACCTGCGCATTGGCATGCGTGAAAATTATAAGGATAAAATAAAGTATTGTAAAGTTTGTTTTCATGCTACAGCTTATTTTTATGATGGTAAATTTATAAGAAAATCTTATTGGTGGCTCTATTTTATTGGTTGGCATCCTCGCCAACCAACCGCTGTTGCAGCATTGATGAAGGTTGGCGGGGACGCCAACCTTGGATAAAAACTGATTTTTTTGAACGAACTAAAGTTTGTTGTTACAGGCTGCGCATGTCAGTTAGCCGCTTTATCCTTGGTTGGCGTCCTCGCCAACCAACCGCTGTTGCAGCATTGATGAAGGTTGGCGGGACGCCAACCTCGGATAAAAACTGATTTTTTTGAACAAACTAAAGTTTGTTGTTACAGGCTGCGCATGTCAGTTAGCCGCTTACTTTTTTTGCTTTAGAGTTTCCTGAAATATCCGTGCGAATATTGATTGCCATAAAGTGCAGAAACCTTTTCGGGCTTATCTGCAAAAAACTCATCGCAGGCTGGCTTTACACCGGGATTAAAATCACGACCGTGATGCCCTTTTGATTTATCGTAATAATCCATAAACATGCAAACCGCACCTGTTGACATTCTATGATAGACATTATTAACCAGGTGAATGATTAAATTTTTATGAATAAACTGATCAATTCCTATTCCGCAGTCTATGTGTGCAAAGGATATTTTCTCCGGTAAATTTAAAGGAACAGTATCTTCTAATTTTCCTCTAATCACAACAGGATTATGAAGTAATGCATGGCTGAAATTATTTCGCAATTCGGCTTCAACATCTCGGGGCCTGCCAAAAGTAGCTTCAAAACTATCATACAGGTAAATGGTTTTATGCTTATCAAAATGCATGATAACTTTTTGAAAAAGCATAGCGGACTGACCTGCGTAACATCCAAATTCAACTACCTCACCTTCTACACCCCAGGTAAGTGCGCTTTCTAATAAATGAAACATGTTAATGCGCTGTTCAACAGTACTCATATCAATCTTAGGATTGGGCTGGAGTACTATTTTGAATCCATAACGACTTAGACCCTTGTTTAAGAGGTCTATTAATTTGTGACGTTTTGTGCGGATGGGGGAGTAATTGACGAGATAGATATTATCCATGCAGAAAAATCTGATTCAATAAAATATTTTTTTTGAGTGCGTAAAGGTCTAAAAATCTTAAAGCGAAAAACATGATATTCTGTATTTGATTAAATGGTTCAAAATATCCTGTTTTGTATCAGCATAAATTAAATAACCTGGTCGTAATTACACTTGAAGTGTGATAAATTTCAATATTCCTTCTACCCTTAAACTGTTTTTCAAACCTTAGTAGAAAACATTGTCCGTCATTCAAAAACCTTATTACCTTATCTGTTCAGTCTCCAGTCACAGTAATTAAAATAAGGTAATAAGGTCGTTATTAGAGTCTGTATTTTCTACTAAGGTTTCTTGCAACCGATAAAATTTTTGACTCAAAATAGAATGTATTATTCTATCCTGCTATATATACAATCAAACTAACTCAGCAGATCTTCTACAAAATACATTTCAATTTCGCCTTTGTTTTTTGCACTGAGCTTGCCACGGTAGGTGCATTGAAACGTATCTTTTATTAATTGATATGTGGAGCCTGAAACATTTATTTTACCAGGCTCGCTTGTACTCTCCATGCGCGATGCAATGTTTACGGTATCTCCCCAAATATCATAAGCAAATTTCTTAAGCCCTACTATGCCCGCTACCACGGGACCGGTATTAATTCCTATTCTTATTTCAAAAGTTATTTCCTTAAGCTTTTCCTTTTCCATCAGATGTTGCAGCATAAACGATCTTATTTCAATAGCTGCTTTAACAAGATCAACAGGATGAGATTCATTTGCAATAGGTAATCCGCCTGCACACATGTAAGCATCACCAATAGTTTTAATTTTTTCAATATCATACTTTTGAATAATATTATCAAAAGCGCTGAAGCAATAATTAATTTCAGCTACCAGTTCTTCTGGTGATAGTTTTTCACTGATTGCTGTGAAGCCTTTGAAATCGGTAAACAACACCGAAACCGAATGATAATTTTTTGCTTTTGCTGTTCCTGTTTCCTTTAATTCCTGCGCTGTTTCATCAGGTAAAATGTTGAGTAAAAGTTCGTCCGATTTTTTTTTCTCTAACATTAATTCCCGTGTTCGTTCTTCAACTTTTTGCTCGAGCATTTCATTCTGATGTAAGATCAGTTTTTCTTTTTCTTGCAGATTCTCTAATGCTTCGCGCTGTGCTTCGGCTTTTTCTAAGAGCGCAATTTCTTTTTCGCGCATGGTGCGATCAAGATTAATTTTGGCTTCCAATCCTTGCCTGAAAATATCAAGCTCATGAATAGCTTTATACATGGTGGTTTCAAGGTCGGCAAGGTCTATTGGTTTGGTTACAAAATCAAATGCACCGCGATTCATTGCCAAACGGATATTTGCAATATCACCATAGGCTGAAACAACTATGGTTTTGTTAATTAATTCCTGCTCTTTGATTCTCGCTAATAAAGTAAGCCCATCCATCACGGGCATATTAATATCCGTAAAAATTAAATCAAACGATGTGTTGGATATTATCTTATCCAAAGCAATGGCGCCATTGCCGGCAAAATCAAAATGCAATTCGCCCTCACGTATTTTGCTGCGAAACTTTTGAGTTATGAGTAACTCCAGATCAGGCTCATCGTCCACTACTAAAATTTTGTAAGGCATAGTTACTGCTGCTGTTATTATTTTAAAGGTTTGTAGTGCAATCTACAATTTTAAATAAAATTATAATTATGAATAATGAAACTGTTAACTAAAAACAGGATATTTAGTACACTTTTTAACCTTATCCGATAGCTATGAGGACAATGAAACCTTAGTAGAAAATCATTGACAAACTGAAGACCTTATTACCTTATCTCTCAGAAAAATAAGGTAATAAGTTGCTATTGAGGACAATATATTTCTACTAAGGTTTTCTCATTCTCGTGAGAGTTTTCAAATAAACTCGAAGTACTTATTTAGCCGTCTAATATATAACTCAGTTTTTCTCAAGCGTATTATTTATTTTCAGCTTTTAGTTTAATAATGCGTTCTTTTAATAATTCAAAGTCCACAGGCTTTGTTATAAAATCATTGGCTCCGAGTTTTATAGCTTCATCATAATTTTTCTGATCACCATAAGCTGTAATCATCATCACTTTTAAATCAGGATGCACAAGCTTTATTTGTTTTAATAATTCCAGTCCCGACATGCCGGGCATATTGATATCGCTTAGCACCAGTACTACATCAAAAGGTTCAAGAGTGCGCATGTACTCCAAACCTTCTTCGCCACTAAATGCAAAATGAAATTCAAACTCGTGGCTTCGCAATTCTTTTCTGTAACGTTGTGTGAATAATAATTCCACATCATGTTCGTCATCTACTATCAATATTTTTATCATAGTGCAATTGGTTTATAAAGGTAAATTAAAACAAACTCTTTAAACTTTTCTCGTTTTATAATATTCTTTAACATTTGTTTGTAGTTGGTCTTTTTTCACCAACCACTGATAGCACGGTTCCATGGTTAGTGAAAAACACCAACTATACGTACTAAATTAAATTTTCTTTTCTACTCTCTGAAGAAATTTGTTCAACAAAATACATATCCACATCTCCTTTGTTTTTCACATTAATTTTACCCCGATGCGTACAGTCAAATTTGTGTTTTATTTTTTCGAAAGTTGATGTTGAAATATTGATTTTTCCAGCTTCACTCATTTCTTCCATACGCGATGCAATGTTTACAGTATTGCCCCAGATATCATAGGCAAATTTTTTAATACCAACGATCCCGGCCACCACAGGCCCTGTATTTAATCCTATCCTGATTTCAAAAAAAAGTTTGCCTGCACTATCATGCTTTGCTTTTTCGCGAAGCATAAAGTCTCTTATTTCAAATGCAGCATTCAAGGCATCTTCGGCATGTGTGGCAGTTTCAACGGGAAGCCCGGCAGCACACATATAACTATCGCCAATGGTTTTAATTTTTTCAATTCCATACTTTGAAATGATGTGATCAAAAGCGCTGTAACAAAAATTAATTTCACTTACCAATTCTTCGGCACTAAGCTCCTCACTAATGCTTGTAAAATTTTTGAAATCGGTAAACAACACTGTAACCTCATTAAACTTTTTTGTTTTCGCTTTACCGGTTGTCTTCAATTCATCTGCCGTTTCACCGGGAAGAATATTAAGCAGCAGTTCATCACTTCTTTGCTTTGCTTTGAAAATAAAATTCCGTTGACGGTAAATAATTATTGAAAACAACAGCAATGCTGCAAACCCTGCAATTAATCCATTGCGTACTAACTTCTGTTTTTGCAATGCAGCCTGGCTGATGGCATCCTTCTTTTGCTGTTCAGCTTTTTGTGCATCCTGTACTTTACTAAACTCATATTGCATCTGGTTTTTTACAGTGGCTTCGCGTGTTGCCTGATTGCTTACACTGTCGGCCATGCTTTTATACACTATATGCATTTCATAAGCCTGTTTATAATTTCCGGTTGCCGCATTCGCTTTGGCTAAGGCCGAACTTGCATCTTTTATCAAAGCCGGGTAACCAATTTCATTCGCTAATTTAAATGCCTCATTGCCATAAGATATTGCATTGCCATAATCTTTAAGATTAAAATAGCATGTACTCAGGTTATCAAGTAAACTTACTTCGTTACCTTTATTACCAATCTCTTGCTGTAATATTAAACTTTGCTTGTAATAATCTAATGCTGATGTAAAATTTCGCTGCTGCATATATATTGAACCTAAGTTATTATATGCAGTTGCAATACCACTTTTATAATTTATTTCCTCACTAATTTGCAAACATTTTTTATAACATTCAATTGCTTTGCCTGTTTCTTTTCGATACTCATAAACAGAGCCTAAGTTACTAAACGCAAGTGCCAATGTGCGTTTATCACTTAAACCTTCGCTTATCTTCAAACCTCTGCTCATGTACTCAAGCGCCTTATCATAATCACCCTGATCTGAAAAAATATTTGCAATATTATTGAGTGAATAAGCAATTCCTTTTTTATCATTTATTTCTTCGCGTATCTTTAAACTGCGTTCATTATAAGTTAAAGATTTTTTTATGTCACCTATCATCTGGTAGATGTAAGCAATGTTATTGAGCGTTATTGCCACACCCTCCTTATCACCTATTTCTTCTCCTATTTTCAAACTTTGTTCATGCAGTTGCAGCGCTTCTGAATTATCTCCGCGATTACTATACACATAACCGATGTTATTTAAAGCATCAGCAATTCCTTTTTGGTAATTTATTTTTTTTGCCAGTTCAAGCACTTGTTCAGCATAAAAGAGATTGCCACTGTCTGTGGGCGAATTTTCGCTGAGTTGATAAAGAATTTTTACACGCATGGTATCATCAGTTGCATGCTTAAGTTGTTCACTCAGCGAATCAAGATTTAATAATTGCGCGTATAAGCTATATTGCAAAAGCATTAAAGTTATTAGTGAAACGCAAAAAATTTTCATGCCGGCAAGCTGATTATAAATTCGGTAAACTCATTGACAACTGATGATACATTAAGAGAACCACCATGTGCATTTATTATATCATAACTTAAAGATAAGCCTAAGCCTGTACCCTGACCCGGAGGTTTTGTTGTGAAAAACGGGTTGAAAATTTTATCCGTTATTTCATTAGGTATCCCTGAGCCGTTATCCTTAATTGAAATGTTCACCCTTCCGTTTTTAATAAATGTACTTATGCTAACGGTGGGCTTATACCTTGAATCGTTTTGATTTTCATTTTCATTTGAAGGTAACTGAACGCCAGAAAGACTTTTTTCCCGTGCCGCATAAAAAGCATTGTTAAGTAAATTAATTATTACCCTGTTTATATCCTGCGGTATCAGGTTTACTTTATTAATTTTCGGATCGAAGTTTTTATTAATTGCACATTGAAAATCGCTGTTCTTTGCTCTCATGCCATGGTAAGCAATTGTTGCAGCTTCATCAATCATTTGATTTAGCATTACGGAAACTAATTCACCTTTCTGCTCGCGGCTGTGCAACAACATGCCTTTCACAATACGGTCGGCACGCTTGCCGTGATGAACAATTTTTTCGAGATTGGCTTTTACATTTTGAATTACTTGTGTTTTTTCTTCTTCATCAGTGATAGTTTTAGCTTCATCAATTAATTCAGCAGATAGTTCTGAAAAATTATTTACAAAGTTGAGCGGGTTTTGTATTTCATGTGCAATGCCCGCTGTGAGCTGACCAAGCGAAGCCATCTTTTCGCTTTGAATTAATTGCGTCTGTGTGGCTTTCAAATCATTGAGCGCTTTATTAAGCGCGGTATTTAATTTTTTCTTTTCACGATAACGGTAATAAAGCAGGCCGGTGAATGCTGCAACAAAAAAGATTCCACACAGAAAAAGATTCCTGAGATTACGCTGCATGTTAATGGTTAATTCCTTTTCTTTCAATTCAACTTTTTGCTGCGAAAGCGCCAACTCCTGCTGCGCTTTTTCAGTGAGCAATTGTTGTATCCTAAATTCACGGCTTTGTTTATCGCCTTCAAAAACCTTAATAGTATCGCTTAGTTGCGCAATGGTTTGCTCTTTTTTTAATTGCTCTATCTGTGCTTCGGTTATCTTCTTATTGTATTCAATTTCTTTTTGAGACAATTTCTGATTCATTATTTTTTTCTCATTGTTGAGCAAATCGGCAATCAGATTTTTTTCCTCCTGCTCAGTCAATAATTGCTTGCCTGTAAGTGATTTTGTTTTTTCAGATTTATCCAATGAATCTTTAACCTGTAGGTACAAGTTATTATACAACTGCACTTTTAAATTATTTTTTGCAACGGCATTGGCTGCGCTTAATTTTGAATAGGCATCCAGTTTAAGTTTACTTACATTGGAACTGCTGAACTTTTTAAGCGAACGGTTAAAGTAATCAATTGCATTTTCATACTGTTCATTTTTAAAATAAATTATTCCGGTGTTTCGCAAACTTTTTGCAACATTTTCAGGGTCTCTTAAATCTTCAAATGCTGCAGTACATTCGTTCAAATGACTTAATGCTTTATCGTTGCTGTCAAATTTTATTTCCGATTCGGAAAGTGACAGACAAACTATTGCCGCAGATTTTTTATCACCGATTTTCTTAAAACCGGCAAAAGCTTCGTTGTAGCTGCTTATTGCATCCCCATCATCCTTAAGCCTTTCATAAGATTTACCGATGTATGCTGAAAGTATTGCTACAGCTTTAGTTGAATTAATGGCTTGTGCATCTTTAAGCGCAGGTAAAAAATAATCAAGCGCATCTTTATCGCTTTTCTGTTTATAATAAAGATAGCCGGTGAGTGCGTAAATAAGTCCTTCATTACGCGGGCTGTTAGTGGTTTTAAAAATGGTTAATGCCTGCTCAAAATATTGCAGCGTATTGGTGATGTCATTTTTTTTCAGGCTTATAAAGCCAAGATTGGAAGCTTCAATGGCAAGTGAAATTTTATTGGATGAACGCTGAGCAGATTGAAAATTTTTCTCGTGAGTTTTAACTGCTTTATCAAATGCCTTCTTCTCATTATTCATCAACTGATGATCTATTACGCCTTTGTTACCGGCATCATCAAATGCATTTACAATATCATCTTCATCAAACGATAAAAAAGATGACTGAGCATTTGCTGTGGCAACGCTGAGCAAAAACACAACTATGTAAATGCAGTTTTTCATTAAATGATATTTGAAATTAATATGGTAATAGTATTGAAATTTATTCTTTGGTGATAAGAATTTATTTATGATACAGTTATCTAACTAACCGGAAGCGTAATAGTAAATTCAGTAAACTCATTTTGCTGCGATTCTACTTTTATTTCTCCTCCATGTGCTTTAATAATATCATAACTTAAAGATAACCCTAATCCTGTTCCCTGCCCCGCTGGTTTTGTAGTGAAAAACGGGTTGAATATTTTATCTTTTATTTCAGCAGGTATCCCCGTTCCATTATCCTTTATTGAAATGTTCACCATCCCGTTTTTAAGTGATGTGGCGAAGCTAACTTCGGGCTTATACTCTGATAAATTCTGATTTCCGGTTTCAACATCTTTACCGGGATTCATGCTTCTTTCCTTTACAGCATAAAAAGCGTTGTTTAATAAATTTATAAACACCCGGTTTATATCCTGCGGTACGATGTTCACCTTTATGATATTCTGATCAAACTCTTTATTGATGACACATTGAAAACCCGCATTTTTGGCGCGCATGCCGTGGTAAGCAATTACAGCGTCCTCATCAATCATCTGGTTAATCAAAACAGGAACCTTCTCGCCTTTCTGTTCGCGGCTGTGCAGCAACATGCCTTTTACAATACGGTCGGCACGCTTGCCATGCTGAACAATTTTTTCCAGATTGGTTTTTATACTTTCCATCAACTGTGCTTTATCTTCTTCATCAGTCAGCACTTTCATTTCACCAATTAATTCAACCGATAATTCTGAAAAATTATTTACAAAGTTGAGCGGGTTTTGTATTTCATGGGCAATGCCGGCAGTAAGCTGACCAAGTGAAGCCATCTTTTCTGATTGCACCAATTGTTCCTGTGTCGCTTTTAAATTCTCCACTGTTTGATGCAATTCTTCGTTAGTCTTACCAAGATTAATATTGGCACGATTAATTTCATCCTGTGCTTTGGCAAGATCATCCACCATCTTATTAAATGCTTTACCTAATTCACCAATTTCATCCTGCGATTTATTTACCACGCGTTGTGTAAGATCACCTTCGCCTACGCGGTTAGCCGCATCGCGCAATGCGAGCACAGGTACTGAAATATTTCGCGCCAGCCAAAAGCCGATGATAATGCCGATGATAAAAACTATTGCACTTACAATAAGTGATGTGTTGCGGATTTGTTCTTTGCTTGCAATTATTTCATCAGTGGTAAAACCCAACATGATTTCGCCATTCATCATTTGCGTATTAAAAGGTGCACGCTTTATAATAATAAAATCACCTGAACTCATTTCAACATCTACTTTAACACTATCGGGATACGTTTTAAAAACAGATTTCCTAAAAGTGAATTGAGTATGTGCCTCATTCCAGGCTGTATCTGTTTGAACCATGCTTACGAAAAGCAAATGCGGGTCGTCTTTCACAAAATCCAAAGCTGTTTGCACGCCTTCAAAGTTTTGTTCTGTAATGGCAATTTTAACACCGAGCGCAACGGTGTTGGCAAGATTCTGAACTTCTTTATTATAATTTTTCAGTAAATATTTTTCCTGTTGCGCAGGAAAATAAAAGAGAATAAAAAATGCAAACATCATAACGATGGTCAGCACTGTCATCCATATTTTTGTTTTAAGTGTGAGGCGCACGGGCGAGAGTTTGAAGTTTGAAGTTTGTGGTCACTTGTTTGAAGTTTCAGTTTTCAACGTTCCGAATTAATAAATCGTGAGTGCTGTCTTGTCAGACACCTTTTTTGGGTGTCAGACAAATGATTTTGATGAATTGTATTCGCACTCTGCAATGTGTCTGACACCCGAAAAGGTGCCTGACACAATCCAATTTTCAACGTTCCGAATTAATAAATCGTGAGCGCTGTCTTGTCAGGCACCTTTTTCGGGTGTCAGACAAATGATTTTGATGAATTGTATTGCACTCTGCAATGTGTCTGACACCCGAAAAGGTGTCTGACACAATCCAAATTTGCATTGAAATAATTAAATGACGAATGTATAAGAATTAACAGGAAAATAATTGAGATAAAACAACATGCAACAATTGGAAAAAACTAAAAAGTTTTTTTTCCGTCAATTGAAATTGTTTTCGCTTCTGTTCCTGTGGTTTGTGTTACCACACCGATGGCTCCGGAATTTTGTGCTACAAAAGTTTCAAGCTCACTCATGGAATTAAAAAAAGAAGGAGCGGGTGCTTTGCCTTGAAAAACCAATGCAAGCCAAAATTTATTTACATCGTCACCACTCATGTTATAAACTTTGCGACTGGTTGTTGTGCCCGCAGCAGTATTGGTTTTCATCAAACAAATTAAAATTTTAGTTCCGTCCGGCCAGCGCTGTTTTTCTCCTTTTAAAATGGATTTGAGTTCAGCAAATTTTAATTCGGCAGGCGCACCCTTTGAATTAGCAATTACAGTTAGCGAGGGGTCTTGTGCATTTAAAACGAAAACAGAAAATGCAAAAAGTACCATCAGAAAAATTTTCCTGATCATCGTGCGGTTAGAAAATATTTTTTTAATGCTGTTCATTTTTAAAAGCCAATTGCAAATTGCATCGTGTATTTATCTGTTAGCCCGGTTGCATGCTGATCATCGTGCTCATACTCTACTTTAATTACTGCCAGATAATTAATCTGGTATCGCAGGCCGCCAACAAATGCAGTAGTGTTATTATTATGATAATAAACCTCTCCTTCTTCGTACTTCAGATAATCAATTCGTATGTATGGCACCCACTTTTCTTTAATTTTATATCCTGCATAAAAATATGCTGCTATAGTATTTTGCGTACCTGTTGTATCAGTATGATTCATTGCCAATGTAGCTTCCGACAGCACTTCTATTTTATTATGAAAATACGCAACTGAACCTGTAATTAAATTTTGTTTTACATCATAATTAATTGTTTCGCCATGCATGCTTGCCCCTTCTGAAATATGATCATTATACCATGAAGCGCCTAAGCGCAATCCGTCAGCAGGTTTAATGTGTATGGCAGCAGTTACCGATTTGTATTTGTCATTATCGGCAACATCCGATGATCCTATTCCATTGCCAATCATCAGATCATAGCCAAATTTAATTTTGCCAAAATCATGACCCTGGAAACTAATACCTGTTGTATGTAACGGAATTATATCGGCAGCAAATAATGCAGGACGATATATTGTTGGAAAGAAAACGCGGCCATGATGGTAAGTGTCGTTCCAGTAATTTATTGGTGTATGATGCTTCCCGATAAGGAAATTATTGTTGCCTTTAATATTGTATTTGATAACAATACGTTCGATACTTACATCAAAATAAGTGGGCGAATTACCTGTGTATTTGAAAACGCTTTCGCCAAGAAATGAAACCTTATCGCTAAGTTCAGAAGTGATGAATAAATCCTGCTCACCCAAACCGAATGAAAGCTTATCCTGCTGATAACCGGCCAATGCTTCTGCAAATCCTCTTATTTGTGTGCTTTGCGCCTCAAGTTTTGCAGCAAACAGCAGCAACATAAAAAAAGCAAAAAGGGATTTTATAAATACAACTTTCAATTTCATATTGGTAGATAAAATGAAATGCGCTCTGTTTAAAAAGTTTTTAATGAGGCAATGATAAATAAATTATCGGATTTCAGCTTTCACCATAACATGATCAGCAGCGTAACAAAAAAAACTCCGGGTTAATGCGACAACAATTTTGCCATAAGCCCTTCAATACTATCATCAATAATAACTAATTCTTTCGTCTTATCGGGCACAAATTGTTCACAGTTCATGTGGTTAATTAATGCAACAAGATGATCGTAATAACCATTCACATTTAAAACACCGATTGGTTTATTGTGCAGGCCGAGTTGTTTCCACGTAAGTATTTCAAAAAGCTCATCCATTGAACCAAAGCCTCCGGGCATGGTTATAAATGCATCTGCCCTATCACACATAATTTGCTTACGCTGATGCATAGTATCAACCAAAATAAGTTCAGTTAAACCTGTATGACCAACTTCTTTTTTCATTAAGAAGTGCGGTATCACACCTGTTACTTTGCCTCCGCTTTGTAAAACTGCATCGGCTATAATTCCCATCAGGCCAATATTTCCACCACCATAAACCAAACCGATTTTTTGCTGTGCGAGATATTTGCCAAGCTCATTGGCAACCTTTGTGTAGATAGGATCATTGCCTTTACTTGATCCACAAAAAACTGCTATTGATTTCATAGTTGTAAGATATTGCATTGAAAAAACCTTATAGGTTTTTAAAACCTATAAGGTTTGAAAGAGAGGTAATTATAAAATATCACTCAGCTTATTTAACCACAAGCGCATACGTTCGTGATTTTCGGTTACGAGATTTGATTGCTCCATAATCTGTTCTTCGGTTTGCACAAAATCATCTGAACCTAATTCATGCTTATGATTTTCAATCATGTCTTTAATACCTGCTTGCGTTGCTTCAAGATGAAACTGCAAACCAATCGTTCGCTTGCCATGTATAAAAGCCTGGTGCTTACATGCTTGAGAACTCATCAGCAAAGTTGCATGACGTGGCAAGTCAAAAGTTTCGCCATGCCAGTGAAAAGTTTTAAAACTTTCAGGAAACATATTGAATGCATCATGCTGCTGTGCTGCATCGGTCAACTTCACATCAAACCAACCGATTTCTTTTTTTTCATTAGGAGAAACTTTTGCGCCAAGCACACTTGCCACAATTTGCGAGCCGAGGCAAATACCAATCACCACTTTATTTTTTTTGATAGCCTCATGAATAAACTTTTTCTCCTCAGCCATCCACGGATTTTTTTCAGGTTCATTAACACTCATCGGCCCACCCATTACAATCAACCAATCAAAGCTTTCTAACGGGGGATAAACCTTCGTCTCCTCATAAATTTTTGTTGAAGTAAGTATGTGACCTTTGGCTTGCGCCCAATAATCAATACAGCCTATGCCTTCGTAAGGCACGTGTTGGATGTAGTGTATTTTTAATTTTGACATAAATCTTGTTTTTTTCTTTTTAATAACATTTTTCAATGGAGGCGCGGATGGGTTGGATAGAGACGTTGCATGCAAGGTCTCTACAAACGTCTAATAAATCTTAAAAAACAATGGTTAATAATTGAGAACAACTATTAACCATTGTTGATTTATGATTTTTGATGTACGATGTACGATTGACATCAAGTTCTGACTTCTGGCTTCCTACCTCCGACTAATTCACCCCGTGCATCATTTTCATCAGTCGTTTATAAATTGCAACCAATATCAATGAACCTGTTCCGCTTAAAATAATAAACACACAGAAGAAAATAAAGAGGTTTGAAATTTCAACTCCCAGGAAGCTGGGAATTTTTGCCCCTGCTACAACAGGTTTTTCACCCGCACCCGGAGGAATTAATGCACTTAATGTTCCTGCAAATTTATTTGCGACAGCATTTGCCAGGAACCATGTTCCCATTAATAATGATGACAGGCGTATAGGAGCTAACTTACTTACCATGCTCAGACCTATCGGAGATAAACAAAGTTCACCCATGGTATGCACAATGTATAATGCAAATAACCAGAACATAGCAATTTTTGTGGACGGATCAATGCCATGAACGGCATAGGCAATAATAACATAGCCAAGTGCTACAAGTCCCAAACCCATTGCCATTTTAAGGGGTGATGAAGGCTCCAGGTTTACTTTGGCTAATTTACCCCACAACATAGTAAACAGCGGTGCAAGCAAAATAATGGCAAGCGGGTTAACCGATTGAAACCATGAAGCAGGAAAATCATCTTTATGAAAATCGTTAATGTATCCTGTAAAAGTTAATCCGACTAAAACAGCAATTGTGATTCCCTGCACAAGGTAAATAGTGTTTTTACTCCACTCAAAAAACCATCCGAGTGCTTTCGACAGGAAGAATGCAAGTAATGAACCTGCACCTAAAATTATAAACTTACTGAGATGAATTACAACTGCCCTGTCAACCTGCTGATCGGCAAATAGTGTAAGTGAAGCACCTGCCTGTTCAAAACAAGCCCAAAAGAAAACCACAAAAAATGCCAGGATAAAAATCACAATGATCCTTTCACGCTCGTCCTTGGTTAGTGATTTATCGGTTAGAATAATGAGCGGCATAATAATAATTGCAGAGTAAATGAGGTATGCAATCAAATCAATACCTGCAACTGTATGCGCAAATGAATTTACATCAGCTACAGCAGCAGAACCAAAAATTCCTGCAACGATTTTTTGAAAATTCAGCAATCCGAAAATCAAAGCTATTGAACCTATAATAACACCATAAGTTTTAACATCCATGGTTGCTTTGGGCATTCCAAGCTGCTCACCATCGGGTCCCACTACATGTTTATTTTTTAAAAGCTCAAATGAAATAACACTTATCACCATGCCTATGCCGGCAGCAAGAAAACCATATTTAAAATCAGCTACATTACCGGTATCACCCAAGCCTCCGCATACTAACGGTGAAAAGAACGCACCCATATTAATTCCCATATAAAAAATAGTAAATGCGCCATCAATCCTCGAATCGTTCTTTGGATACAATTGACCCACCATAGTGGAAATATTAGGTTTAAAGAATCCGTTACCAACAATTAATAAAGTAAGCCCTGCCCACATATAGCTAATTGATGCTGCACTCTGAACACCTGCAGTAACCGCACTTCCGCTAAAAAACAACAGGAACTGACCTATCGCCATTAACAACCCTCCAACCAAAATACTTCTGCGATTACCCCAGAATTTATCTGAAATATAACCTCCTAATAAAGGAGTGAGATAGACCAAACCTGTAAAACTTCCATATATGTTCGAAGCATCGGCATCGGTCATTATCAATGCCTTTGTCATATATAGAATAAATATGGCACGCATGCCATAATAACTAAATCGTTCCCACATTTCAGTAAAGAACAGCAGGTACAATCCTCTCGGATGTCCGCTTGAAGCAGCAGTAGTAGTATTCATTTTTTATGTAAGGGGTTTTAAATTGAAAGTCGGCTAATGTAAATAAATTTTTAAGCGGCAATAGTTCGCAATGAAATTTAGCAAGTATGACACTACCTTTAATTAAGATATAAAGTCGCCATAAAATCGTTATGATTAAAAGTTTAAAAAAGTTCTTGTTGAATGACAATTTTTATTTTACGTTTGACACGTTAATCAATAATTCAACTAAATATTATGGAAACCGGTACAGTTAAATTTTACAACGAAAAAAAAGGTTTCGGGTTTATTCTCGAAGATGGCACCAATCGCGAAGTTTTTGTTCATGCAACAGGGCTTGTTGACAGTGTTCGTCAGAATGATAAAGTATCATTCGAAACCACTGAAGGTAAAAGAGGTATTAATGCAATTAATGTCAAAAAGATATAATTCATATAATGGTTCTTCGAATTAAAAAACCCGGTGATACCGGGTTTTTTTGTTGAATATAATTGCAGATTTAAATTTCTGATTTGCAAATCATAAAAGTTTGCTTTTACATTTTTTTCAATTGAGTGGTAATGGCATCTACCAATTCATGAAGCGCAAAGGGCTTTGCAATGTATTCGTTTATACCTGAATTAACCGCCTTTTCACGTTCAACAGATGATGGATAGGCTGATACGGCAATTATAGGAATGTTTACATAGGGTAAGCCTACAGACTTACGAATTTTATCTGCCAATTCGTAACCGGTCATCAAAGGAAGTTTGATATCAGTAATAATTAGAGCATAAGTTTTACTATTCAGCATTTCCATAGCAAGATAGCCGTTATCTGCTACCTCCACATCATATCCCGCTTTGGCAAGCATCTTTCGACCGAGCATTTGATTAACCTTATCATCCTCAACCAAAAGCAATAATAACTTTTTAGGGATAGCACCACCCTGTTCTTCATTATTTGTATCAGGATAATTTGGAGTATTGTTGCTTGAACTAAACATGGGCTTTGAAAATTTTTAAAAGTGATTCAATTAACGATCAGGAGTGAAAATATACTTGGTAAACATTCTAATTAATGGGGCTAATATACGAATAATTCTATGTGTACAACAATTTTAATTGTTTCTGACAATTGTTTATCATTGATAATCAGCACTTAATATTTCCCGCATTGTTCTTTAATCACTGATTTAAGCCAAATAAACGCATGATTAACCAAACAAAAACAACTCCTAAAGATTCTCAATAATTGTTCTTAATTCAGGCAAAGTTCCACAACTTCAAAACTTAACTATATTAAAGAGAATAAACGATGAAAGTGCGTAGATATAAAAACAAATTTCTAAAACAGCCAATTAATATATCTCTGAAAAATATAAGGATTGCCTTTTTGGCAGCACTCCAAATTACTTTACATTTGCCATCCCCGAAAATAATAATGCGCAAACATGGATTTTGAAGAAAAATATATTGATGAAGCCAGGCAAGGCGAGGCGTTGGTGATGCCTGGGGGAGTAAATGATACCGAAAAGAAAAAGGTTTATATTGAAAGTTATGGTTGCCAGATGAACTTCAGCGACAGCGAAATAGTGGCTTCTATTATGAAGGAAACCGGATATGCAACCACAGGTAATATAGAAACCGCTGATGTAATTTTACTCAACACTTGCGCAATCCGCGACAGTGCCGAAAAAAAAATATGGAATCGCCTACAGCATTTTACTCCGTTTAAAAGAAAAAACCCTGATTTGATAATAGGTATCATGGGCTGCATGGCAGAGCGTCTGAAATCACAATTGCTCGAAGAAGAAAAATTAGTTGACGTAGTTGTAGGTCCTGATGCTTATCGTGATTTACCTAACCTGATTACCACGGTTGAATCAGGACAAAAAGCGGTAAACGTTTTATTATCAAGAGAAGAAACTTATGGCGATATAAATCCTATTCGCCTTGGCGGCAATGGCATTACAGCATTTGTTTCCATCATGCGCGGATGCGATAATATGTGCTCATTCTGTGTAGTTCCATTTACACGTGGTCGCGAACGCAGCCGCAACCCCGAATCTATTGTTGCTGAGGTAAAACAATTATTTGAACAGGGTTATCGCGAAGTAACTTTATTAGGACAGAATGTTGACTCGTATTTATGGAATGGTGGTGGGCAGAAAAAGGATTTAGCTGAAGATATTGTTCACGCTGCATTAGCGCATAAGCTACCTGAAGATGAACAAAAGAACTTTGTAACGTTTGCTGATTTGCTGGAACTTGTTGCACAGGTAAATCCTTTGCTGCGCGTGCGTTTCTCCACATCAAACCCTCGCGATATAACAGAGGCTGTTTTATACAGCATGAGCAAATATGAAAACATCTGTAATTATATTCACCTTCCGGTACAATCAGGCAACAGCCGTGTCTTAGAAAAAATGAATCGCGGTTATACACGCGAGGATTATATGAAGCACATTGAATCCATCAAACGCATACTTCCCGATTGCGGAATCTCTACAGATATCATGACAGGTTTTTGCACTGAAACTGATGAAGAAAATCAAGACACCATCAGCCTGATGAATTGGGTGCAATATGATTATGCATTTATGTTTATTTATTCCGACCGCCCTGGAACACTTGCTTCACGCAAATATCCTGATGATATTCCTGAATCTGTAAAAACAAAACGTCTTCAGGAAATTATTAAAGCACAAAGCCGTCTTTCATTAATAAAAAATAAAGAAGCAGTTGGCAAGGTTCACAAAGTGTTAGTAGAAGGTTTTAGCAAACGCAGCGATGAACATTTATGCGGACGAAACGACCAAAATAAAATGGTAGTGTTTCCGAAAAAAGATTTTAAGCCAGGCGATTATGTAAATGTGTTGGTTAATGAATGTACTGCTGCAACCCTGCTTGGTGAGGCGGTTTGAAAAAATCAATTTAACAGGAATGGATTCAAAGAACATAACAATTAAAATCAGTGCTACGGTAAAACAAATTGAACCGAATGCTAAAGTTTTGTTGTTTGGCTCACACGCCAGAAATGAAGCAGTTAAAGGAAGTGATTATGATATAATGGTCATTGTTCCCGAAGATTATGACGGATATAAGCGGTTGGATATAATGAAAATAATCAGGAAAGAATTAGCAAAGGATTTAATTGATGTGGATGTGATTGCAGATACATTATCAAACTTCAATTCGAGAAAAGAATGGCCAGGACATATTTATAAAACAATTGCAAGAGAAGGTGTGAGAATATGAGTGACAAAGAGAAATCCATTGAAGTATTGGAATGGAAGCAAAAGGCGGATGAAGATTTTACTGCATGTAACACTCTTCTTGAATCTGATTTTATTTTAGAAACAATAATTTGTTTTCACTTTCAACAAGCTGCCGAAAAGTATCTTAAAACATTTTTTATTCTTAATGGGGTCGAAATTGAAAAGATTCACAATCTTGAGGTATTGCAAAATATGGCTATTAAAATGAATAGCGATTTTGGCAGGTACGATTTCAAAAACTTAACTGATTACAGCGTTCAATTCCGTTACCCAACAACTCTTCCATTACCTACAATGGCAGAAATAGATTATTTCAAAAAAGTAATTGCGGATTTAAAAGCACATATTGAGGAACTGTTATAAATTTAATCTATGGATGTTCAAACAATAAAAGCACGTTTCGGAATAATAGGTAACTCCCCATTATTAGAACATGCTATTGATACTGCACGACAAGTTGCGCCAACTGAAATTACTGTTTTAATAACAGGCGAAAGCGGTGTGGGTAAAGAAGCGTTTCCGCAAATCATACATCAATTGAGTGCGCGTAAACACGGCCCTTACATTGCAGTTAACTGCGGTGCAATACCCGAAGGCACAATTGACTCAGAATTATTCGGACATGAGAAAGGCTCGTTTACCGGTGCGCATGAAGCCCGCAAAGGCTATTTTGAAACTGCAAATGGAGGAACAATTTTTTTGGATGAAGTTGCCGATCTACCGCTTGCTACTCAAGTGCGTTTATTACGTGTGTTAGAAACCGGTGAGTTTATTAAAGTTGGTTCTTCAAAAGTTTTAAAAACAAATGTTCGTGTTGTTGCGGCAACCAATATTAATGTAACGCAGGCAATAGCAAATGGTAAGTTTCGTGAAGATTTATTTTATCGTTTAAGCACTGTTCCTATTCACATCCCTCCTTTGCGCCAACGTAAAGAAGATATTCCGTTGGTGTTCAGAAAATTCGCTTCCGATTTTGCAGAAAAATACCGGATGCCGATGAAGCAACTCCAGCCCGATGCTATGCAAATGCTGATGGACTATCCCTTCCCCGGAAACATAAGGCAGTTAAAAAACCTGAGTGAGCAACTTTGTATTTTAGAAAAATCGCAACAGGTAACTGCAAAAGTTCTGGCCACTTATCTACCAAAAGAAAATGTAAGTAAACTTCCTGTTTTGTTTCGCGAAGAAGGACGCAATGGTGGTGGTGGTGAATTTGCTAATGAACGCGAATTGCTTTACAAGGTCCTGTTTGATATGAAAAAAGATATTCACGATTTAAAACGGGTGGTGTTTGATAACATGCCTCATGCTGAGGGTCAGGCACATTTTAAAGAGTCAATGCAGCCGGCAGGTTATGTAAGTCATACAGATAAAACACCTGTAATTGAAACTTCACAAGGTGTAATGCTTACTACGAAACCACAAGACAATATTTACCAGCATGAAGAGGTGGAAGAGTCACTCTCAATTATGGATAAAGAAAAAGAGCTGATTCAAAAAGCGTTGCAAAAACATCGAAACCGCAGAAAAAATGCTGCAAAAGAATTGGGAATTTCTGAACGCACTTTGTACAGGAAGATTGATGAATATGGACTTAAATAAATTTTGAATGATGAATTTTAAATTTTGAATTTTGAAGGAAATAAAAAATGAAATTTTAAATTTTAAATTAAACTGAATGAAATTACTCCGTGCTAAGAAATTTATAATCTATAATCTAACATTTATAATTCTTTTTTCAGGTTGCTACTCCTTCAAAAGCGGGCGCATTCCTGAAAATATTAAGACCGTAAACATCCAGTATTTTCCAAACCGCGCAGCTATTGTTCAGCCAAGCTTGAGCCAATATTTTACTGATAAAATGAAAGATAAATTTGTTTCTGAATCACGATTGACGCTTGTGCAAAAAGAAGCCGACCTTACATTTGAAGGATACATCAGCGATTACAACAATTCCCCCTCTGCAATTCAAAGTAATGAGCAGGCTGCACTTAACAGGTTAACTATTACTATAAGCTTAAAATTTACGAATGCGATAGATCCAAAACAGGATTTTGAAACTACTTTTTCAAGGTTTGCTGAATATAGCAGCAGTCAAAATTTTACAAGTGTTGAAACCGGTTTGATACAGGATATTACAAAACAACTGATAGATGATATTTATAATAAGAGTGTTTCAAATTGGTAAATAAATTGTTGCCACAAAGGCACTAAGGCACTAAGAAAAAGAACTTTGTTCCTGTGCCTTTGTGGCGATTAAAAATATTTTCGTGCCTTCGTGTCTTAGTGGCATTATATTTTAAAAGTGAACAGAACAGAATTTTTATCCTTAATTGAGCATCCCGAAAATTCGGGAAGCATTTCGCTGTCTGAAACTGAAAAGGTGCTTAATGAATTTCCTTACTGGCAAAGCGCACGATTAATTTATGTAAAAGCATTGCAGCAAAAACAACATTTCAGCTATCAGTCACAACTCAAACTTTCTGCAATTTATGCAGGCGACCGCAAAAAACTTTTTGAATTAATAAATAAGGGTGTTGATATAAAAAGTGCTATCGTATCTGAATCAAGGCAGGAAGAATCAATCATTGAAAATGTAATTGAAGAAACTCTGCCTCCAGAAACAAATCATAATGATATCGCATCTTCAAACGGAACTTCATCACACTCTTATGAAACCAATATTGAAGTTATAGAAAATGAAACTGGAGAAATTTTAACTGAAACAGATTCTATATCTGAACAGGCTCCTGAAATAGCAATTATATTAGATGAAATAATTGAAAATCCAGTTATTGAAAAAGATGAAAATGAAAACGACCTTTCAAAAATAATTGAGCAACGAATAAGAGAACTCACGCAACAAAATACTTCTTATGGAATTGCTAAACAAGAAGAAGATAATGTTGAAGATAGTTTTGAAAATTATAGTGAGGAAGTAAAAGAAGAAAGTATTGAAACCTCTTTGAATGAGGATGCAGTATCAGTAACAGAAGAATTAGCAGCATTTGATGTTTATGAAGAAACTGCAATAGCCGATGATTTATTAAAAGCAGAAACGATTAATGTTACGCCTGCAGAGGTTGAAAATAAAACAACACATTCATTCCTTGATTGGTTTAAAGTTTTGAAAAACAGTGAAGGTGAAAGTCAACAAAAAAAAACCATAAACGATAAACAGGAAACTTTAAAACCAAAGCAAGAAACTGAAAACGATAAACCCGAAACCACTGTCACTCTGAGCGAAGTCGAAGCACAGAAACCAGAAAGCGTAAACGAGAAACAAGAAACTAAAGCTACTGTCACGCTGAGCGAAGTTGAAGTGCAAAAGCCAAAAACTGACTTAATTGAAAAATTCATCCAGGACGAACCCCGCATCCAGCCAAAGAAAAACGCCTTCTTTTCTCCATCAATAGCAGCGCGTCAAAGCGTGGTTTATCATGAAGAAGTTGTTTCAGAAACTTTAGCCGAAATTTTCTACAAACAACAGTTATACGAGAAGGCCATAAGGGCCTATGAGAAATTAACTTTGATGTTTCCCGAAAAAAGTACTTTATTTGCAGCCCGAATTGAAAAAATAAGGGAGGAAAGTAGGAAATAGGGGATTCGGAAATAGGGAAATAAGGTATTCATCGTTCATAATTCAACATTCAAATGTATTTATTCATAACCGTTTTAATGATTATCTGCGCTATTTTATTAGCTGCTGTAGTGCTTATTCAAAGTTCTAAAGGGGGAGGTCTTGCTGCCGGCCTTAGCTCATCAAACCAGGTAATGGGGGTTCGCAAAACTACCGAAGGTCTTGAAAAATTAACCTGGGGTTTTGGTGCAGGATTAATGGTATTGGTTTTATTAGCTACTTTCTCATTGCCTTCATCAAGCACATCGGCAACTAAAACTGCAACGCCTGCTCAAAAAAGTTCAACAACTTTAGAGCGCGCGTCAAAAACAAATGTTCCGCAACCGCAGCAACAGCAGCCCGCACAACAGCAGCCTGCAAACACTCCACCACCAACAAAATAATCTTAAATTTATAAAAAGGGATTCTCACGAATCCCTTTTTTATTGGTATTTACATGCACTGCCACTACAACTGCCACTGCTACTTTATTCTGTCATTAAAACTTACAACACTTTGAAAATTTGGCAGTAAAAAATTGAATGGCATAATTGGTGACTATCGCGAAAATGAATCATTAAAAAAATTAATCCCAAAACATTTTAATAATTATAAAAACTATGAGCAATTTAAGTTTAAAACCTTTGGCTGACCGCGTTATCGTGGAAGCAGCAGCAGCAGAAGAAAAAACTGCAAGCGGAATCATCATTCCTGATACTGCAAAAGAAAAACCCATGCAAGGCACTATCGTAGCTGTTGGCACTGGCAAAAAAGATGAGCCGATGACAGTAAAAGTTGGCGACAAAGTATTGTATGGCAAGTATGCAGGTACAGAAATCACTCACAACGGAACTGAGTATTTAATCATGCGCGAAAGCGACATTTTCGCAGTTATCTAAAACCAGTTTGGGGTTTGTAGTTTGTAGTTTGAAGTTACCTTCGGCAGACTCACTTTCACCTTCACTTTCACTTTCACTTATTTTTAAAAACTAAAATTTAAAACAGAACAAAAAACAATGGCAAAGGAAATCACATTTAATCTTGAATCGCGTGACGCTTTAAAGCGCGGAGTTGACGCATTGGCTAATGCAGTTAA
>JBDTRM010000229.1:0-16218 GCA_039931675.1 Bacteroidia bacterium
AATTCATTAAAACCATCCCATGTAAAAACCTGGTACCAGTGATATGGATCAATATCACGACTGTATGAAGCAGCCTGGTAATCACCAAAAGCTTCATCTAATGCACCTCTGTCGTTACTGTTAAAGTTGTTGTTATTAGCCGACCAGCTTAATGCATGGCCATATTCATGAATCACCACATCTGCATCTTCGGCATCATCCACACCACCTTCGCCAAATGCAATTTGCGGCTGTGCGCCACTTCCACTGAAATAAGAATTATCAGCACCGCCTAAACCGTGTGAATCAATATGTATCTGCTGATTCATTATGTTAAGAAAACCCAATGACTGCACATATTGCTGCATAGCGGTGATATGATAGAATGTATTTACATCTTCAAAACCGGAAGCACTGCGCGTGTAAAAAAAATCAGGATTGGTTTGAGTTACCACAGCAGTATTAGGCGCTTCGAAATTAACCACTGTTGCATAATCATTAGTGAGCGTAAATGTGCCGGCATCGTAGGTAGCGGTTACAGTTGTGTCAAAACGTTGTGCATTTAAAACAGCACTGTCAGCATCGTTATAATCTTTATACGGCACACCGTAAGAAACATGTGCTGTGGTAAGCGGGTCGGGCTTAAAAATTTTTATGTTGATCACGCTATCCTGTGCAACAGGCTTATAGTATTGATTCAAATCTTTCTGAAAAATCAATTGACCCGAAGCATCAACCAAATTAATTTCATTCAAGCTAATGGATGAATTCCACACTTTAATTTGCTGAACCGCTACAGAATTATCCGCACTTAAAAAACAAATATTGATTTCGTTGCTGTAAGATGCTTCGCTGCCATAATTTGAAATCATAAAATCATTAATAAACTGCGATTGTCCAAGAACGGATAACTGAGATTTTATTTTGGATTCGCTTATGCTGCTTAATGAAAGACAGGCGTTCATTACGTTCATAACGCGCTCATGCTTATCAAGATTGATTTTTACGGTAGCACCATAAACAGGTATCCCATCAAAAGTTTGCTGATAAGTATAATGCTTGCCAGCAAGACTTTCTTTAAAATAGGAAAGCGTTATACCTGCACCGGGCGACTCAAGTTCGGCAACAGACTTCAATAAATAACTTTTTATTTCATTTTCGTTATCACTCGCCAGCTTTGTATATGGCGTTGTAGTTTTACAGGTAACATAATAAAACGAACCTTGCTGATACGGGTTAATGTTTTTGATTTGCGATACATGCGAAGTTTGTGCTGAGCATAAGCACGAAACGAAAATCGTTAAAACTAAGGAGTATAATATTTTCATGTGTTTATTAATTTAAGGCAAGTATAATTAAATGATTATTCAATTGAAATTTATTTTGCTTCTCCTCATTAAAAAACTTTGAAGGATAATGCAAGGTTTTTAAACTGAGGTTGAAACTCCGGGGTTGCAAAAGTTAATTGATAAGAATATCAAATTGAACTTGATTATTCAATTTCTTTAAGCTCACGTTCAAGGTCTGCAATACTTGGCAGCGTGGACTTTAGTTTCTTTGGGATTGCTTTTGTCAATTTATAATCAGCTACTCCGATGGGTTGATTAATGCCTGCCAATGAATAGTCGGCCAATACTTCATTTTTACCTTTACAAAGAAGCAACCCAATGGTTGGGTTTTCATCCTTACTTCTCAGCTTAGCGTTTATCACATTAAGATAAAAGTTGAGTTTGCCTGCATCTTCAGGTTCAAAATCGCGGGCTTTCAATTCAACTACCACATAGCAGCGCAGCTTTATATTATAAAAAAGTAAATCAACAGAATATTCCTTTTTACCTGTTACCGGCAACCGGTATTGACGTCCGATAAATGCAAAGCCTTGCCCGAGTTCAAGTAAAAATTTTGTTACATGCTCACACAGTTGATCCTCGATATTACGTTCATTGGCCTTTTCACTTACCGTTATAAAATCAAAAATATAAGGATCTTTAAGCATTTGTAATGCAAGGTCACTTTGTGCAGGCGGTAAAGTAGTATTGAAGTTGTGAGTTTTTTTCTTTTTTGCCTGGCGCTTATACAAATCGGTATCGAGTTGGTGAAGCAAAATTCTGCTGCTCCATCCGTTTTCTAAGGTTTGAGTGATATACCAGTTTCGTTCAATGGAATTAAGGTTTCTACTGAGTAACAAAACATGATGTGTCCATGATATTTGTGCAAGTGGCAATTGTGCAAGCGGAGCCTGCATAAATTGAACTTCTAATTGTGCAGGCAGTGCCTGCACAATTAGATTTTTGCTTTTGGAAGCTTTGTTTTTCAATTGTGCAGGCAGTGCCTGCACAATTGGCTTCTTTGCTATAACAGGCCTGTTTACTAATGTTTCAGCAGGGACTTGCACAAATTGCTCAACAGGATAAGCCTCGGCAAAAGCACGCATATAGTTGAGGTTACGATATGAAAAACCTTTAAGATCAGGAAATGATTTTTGAATATCGGACGAGAGTTTATTAATCACACCCGCACCCCAGCCTAATTGCTGCTGGCGTTGCAAAATGCCCGTACCGATTTTCCAATAAAGCAAAATAAGATTATGATTTATTGCCGTAATGGCCTGCTGTTGCGATTCGCTTATTTGTTTTTTTACATCAAGTAAAAAAAGTTTGTAGGTTTTATCAATTGCACTCATGCTGTTATTTATAAAATGGTTCACCAAATTAAAGCATTCTTTTCATATTTAACTTGATTATAAAAAGTGCATCGAATAGCCAAACTACCTGTTTACCCAATTCCTATCCTACTATCTTCAACTTAGCATATTTAAGCAGCAATTGCTTTTGTCCTTCGCCAGCAAAAAAGATAGTGCATTTGGTGTCAGGAAATTTTCCTTCCATGCTGATTACTTTTCCTTTGCCGAAACGTGCGTGCTCCACTTCCATGCCTGTGGTAATCAAGTTTGGATCATCGCCAATGAAATCGTTTTCAGCACTTCGACTTCTCCCGATAGCTATCGGGACAGTGTGACCCGCATTTGTTGATGCGTTTGCAGAAGAAATCTTTTTGAAATTAGAAGGTAATTTTGGTTGAGGATTTGAAGATGGTTTTACTGCTTCGCGATTTGTTGGGCGTGAAGGAGCTTTTAAATTAAAAGAACTGCGACCGAAATCAGGTTGCCATGTATCTTCGTAATCATCAGGTTTTGCTTTATGTTGTTTGAAGGCAATTTCTAAATATTGTTCAGCAACTTCTTCAATAAAACGCGATGGTTCGCAGCCTTGCAGATTGCCATAACGATAACGTGAAATAGCGTAGGTGAGATATAATTTTTTCTCAGCTCTTGTAATTGCAACATAAAATAGTCTGCGTTCCTCTTCCAAATCTGCACGGCTTTGCATTGCCATCATGCTCGGAAATAAATTTTCTTCCAACCCCACAACAAAAACATTTTTAAACTCTAATCCTTTTGCAGCATGAATGGTCATGAGCGAAACTTTATCGTTATCACCATCATCAGTTTTCTTATCTGCATCAGTTAGCAAGGCAATGTCTTGCATGTATTGGTCTATGGTGCGAATCTGGTTTGTGGTTTGTGGTTTATGGTTTGTGTTTTCAAGTTCGGGGTTTATGGCTTCTTGTTCATGGTTTGAGATTTCCTGTTCTGCAAAATTTAGTTGTCCGTTGAAATCAAGATCGTTGTCGCCATTGATAGATTGCTTCGTACCTCGCAATGACGAATCCTCATCATCAACGTCTTCTTCAAATGCAAAACCTGGGGCTGGAACAGCACCTATTCCTGTATCAGAAAATTCTTTTATACCATTCAATAATTCCTGTAAGTTTTCGAAATGTGAAATTCCCTCGGGGGTGCGGTCGGCATATAAATCTTTTAACAAGCCTGATTGGTTTGCAATATAACTTGCAGCATCATAAGCATTTTTTGTTTTTGCTATCACTGCAAAACTTTTAATCATGGCTGCGAAGTCAAGTATGCGCAATCGCGTTGGTGCATTAATATCCTGGCAATACATATTTACATTCTCTACAATTTCCCAAAGCGGTTTTTCATGCTTATCTGCTGCTACAATTAATCTATCAAGACTTGTTTTTCCAATCTCGCGTTTTGGATAATTAATGATTCGTTTCAATGCTTCCTCATCATTATGATTGATGGTTAATCTTAAATAAGAAAGTAAATCTTTGATTTCCTTGCGTGCATAAAAACTTAGGCCACCATAAATGCGATAAGGAATTCCAAGTCTTCGCAGCGCTTCTTCCATTGAGCGCGATTGCGCATTGGTGCGATACAGAATTGCAAAGTCGCTGTTCTTTAATTGCGCCTGCATTCGGTCTTCAAAAATTGTGTTGGCTACCAAACTTCCCTCTTCATTATCACTCATCGCCCGCATCAATTTTATCTTATCACCTTCATCATTATCGGTCCATACCAACTTTTTTAGCTGGTTGCGGTTTTTTGCAATCACACTGTTGGCGGCATTTACGATATTTTGTGTGCTGCGGTAATTTTGTTCCAGCTTGAATTTTTTCAGATCGGGGTAATCTTTTTCAAAACTAAGTATGTTCTGAATGTTAGCTCCGCGGAATGCATAAATACTTTGTGCATCATCTCCAACTACGCAAATGTTTTCATGCTGCGCTGCCAGCTTCCTTACAATTTTATATTGCGCCCAGTTGGTATCCTGGAACTCATCAACCAAAACATATTTAAACCTGTTCTGATACTTGTGCAACACATCAGGAAAACGAATCAGCAAATCATGCGTATTGAAAAGTAAATCATCAAAATCCATTGCACCTGCTTTGAAGCAACGCTTGCTGTACAATTCAAAAAGCAATCCCAACTTGGGTTTTCCGCTTTGTGTATCTTCATTAACCAAGTCAATATTGTCCTGGTAATGTTGCCAGTTGAACAGATTATTTTTAGCTGATGAAATGCGATGCAGCACTAACGAAGGTTTGTAAATTTTATCATCAAGCCCCTGCTCTTTTATAATATCACGCATCAGGCTTTTTGAATCGTCCGTATCATAAATAGTAAAGTTTGATGGATAACCAATCTTTGCAGCCTCAACACGCAACACGCGAGCAAACACGCTATGAAAAGTTCCCATGTAAAGATTGCGCGCTTCAGTTCCCACCAAACGCTCAATACGGTTTTTCATTTCGCGCGCTGCCTTGTTGGTAAAAGTCAAAGCCAGAATGCTGAATGCATCTGCACCCTTTTGCATCATGTATGCAATGCGATAAGTAAGCACACGCGTTTTGCCCGAACCTGCACCGGCAATAATCATAACCGGACCTTCACTTTGCAACACAGCCTGCTGCTGCGGTTCATTCAATTCACTTAAAAAATCTATCATTGTTTTATTGTGGTGCAAAGCTATGAATCAGGAAGGATAAATGAAGGGAGGTGTTGAATTAATTCTTACTTTTGTTTAAGTAAAATAAATCTCAACTATGAACATCGAACTTTTATTAAATCGCATAGAGATTAATCCAGACGTGCTTGCGGGCAAACCGATTGTACGCGGGTTCAGAATTTCTGTTGAATAAATTATCAATCCTCTTGGGAGTGGGATATCCGAGGAAAACATTTTAAAAGAATTTCTTGAATTAGAACCTGATGACTTACGTGCTTGTTTACTTTATGCAGGTAGAATGATGGAATCTGAAAAAGTATATAAGGTAGCATGAGATTTCTTGTTTATGTCTGCATCGATGCAGCCATTGAATTGTAATCGAATAACAACTCCAAATGAAACACCTAATTATTTCTTTTCTCATTGTATCTTCTTCATGGTTTTCTTATGCACAAACTTATATTCCTTTTCCTACCGACAGTGCTATCTGGCGCCAAAACTTTTTAACTTATCATCCTTCAGGTTACTTTTGTTTGGATTTTCAGGAATATATAAATGGCGATACTGCTATTAATGGATTCACTTACCATAAAATATTCATAACCGGATCTAATGGTACGAATGGTGGATGCAATGATGTATATTTTTATGATGTAAATTATTATGCTATTCGTGAAGATACAAGCAAACAAATATTCGCATACTTTTATGCAGGTAATTACGAATTTCTTCTTTACGATTTTAATTTAGGTTTGGGAGATACCTTGGCTGATACATTATATGGAACCCAAGGTCCAGGTGGAATAGTAACAGCTATTGATTCTGTTTTGGTAGGCACAAAGTACCACAAGGAATATTGGATAAGTGATCAAATAGGTGTTGCGACAAACTATGTAGCATTAATTGAAGGCCTAGGCAGCACCTACGGTCTTTTAGCTGATTTAACTGTAAACTGGTCAGAAAAAGTAAATCTACTTTTATGCTTCATGCAAAATGGTCAAACCGTTTACCCGGTAGGTACATCTTGTACTTTGGTTAATGTTCCTGAATTAAAAAAAGAAAACCGTTCTGTAATTACTCCTAATCCAAGCAATGGGAATTTCATTGTTTGGTTCCCACCAGATAATCACTCTATCAGTACAATAACAATTTTTAATTCGCTTGGTCAACTTATTAAATCAATCAATGTTTCAAAAAGTGTAGCGAAAGTTGATATTAATATTTCTGGATATCCAAAAGGGTTATATTATATCCGTGCTGAAAATTCAACTATTAATTTTAATAATAAAATTATTCTCGTTCGAGACTAACAACCTCAACCGAATTAAACAACTCCACATTATCATCCGCTAAAGTATTTTCAACAATTTTCAAAATTGCACTTTTCAATTTAATACCTATTTTGGCGACCTTAAAAAATAGACTCCATCAAACACAAATTAAATATGAAATCATTCAAACTTCTATTCATTTTATTAAGCATCGCAGCATTAAGCAATGCACAGGTTAAATCGCAGCCGGCAAAGACTTCTTCAAAAGCAACGGACGCTCCGCCTACAGCAATGGTAAAGGACACCATACCCGAAGAGGTTAAAATTTACAACCGTGCTATGTTATTTGGTGATTACTTAGTTGCTAAAAATGCACTGTTTGGTTTGATCACCAAAAATCCTGATCGCCTTGATTATATAGATTCACTTGCGCGAATCTATTTTGCATTGGGAGCTTACCCGCAAAGCTTGCTTGCTGCTAAAATTGTTTTAGATAAAACTCCCGCCAATCTTGAAATGCTTGAATTAAGTGCCATTTCGCAGGATGCTCTTGGCAATAAAAAAGAAGCTTTAGAAGCGTATGAAAAATTGTATCCGCAAACAAAAAATCTGAATCATGCTTACCAAATTGCAGTGCTGCAATTTTCATTACAACGTTATGGTGAGTGTAATACAACTACAGAGAAAATTTTGGCAGATGGAGAAGCAGCAAAACAAAAAATATCTATCAATGTAGATCAGAATAGTTCGCAGCAAGTTCCGCTTACTGCTGCTGTTCATAATTTACGGGGAGTGATGCTTAAAGAAATGAGCCAGCCCGATAAAGCCAAAACCGAATTTGAAGCGGCAGTAAAAGAAGCTCCTGATTTTACACTTGCAAAAAACAATCTTGAAATGATGAATAAACCTGAAGAACCTGCAAAAGAAGAGAAGAAGAAAAAGTAAGAATCGTTGAACAAATTAGCAATCTGTTTTGTTTTTCAAAAATGAACAGATTGCTAATCTGTTCTACTACCGCGAATCTCATCAATCTCCACCATTCTTATTCCTGTTGTAGGATGCTCCGCTGCATTCACTAAAGTTCTGATCATTTGAGGGAGATAAACTAATCGCAATGCTTTGGCTTTTTTGCTTTTGGAAGGAATCAATTCGGCAATTTTCAAAAAAGGCAAAAGCAATAATGGCCAATAATGACCTGGCCCAATCACATACCAGGGACGAATAAATGTTGCATTGATATTTGCTTCTTTAATAATCATTTCTCCTTGCGCCCTCACCGCCTGGAAATCTTTCATAATTTCAGTGGATGTTTGCGCAACGCTTAAATAAATGAGGTGAGGTTTTTTGTTTTGAAATTTTATCGCTTCAACCGTTGCTTTGATTGAAGTTAAATCTATGGTTTGAAATTGTTCTTTCTTTTTTGGAGAAGGACGGGCAACACCAACTAAATGAATAAAGGTATCGGCATTGCCAATTTCATTTTGAAAGGTGGCAGCATTTAAAGCATCGCCATAAACTATGGTGCATTGTGCATTCAATTTATTTTCTGAGCCCCTTCTCACTAATGCCTTTACCGTGTGATTGCGTTTCAACAGAGCTGCAATTAATCGTCTTCCGATATAACCGGTACCACCTGTGATAAAAATATTCATGATTCTGAATTTGTATTTTGAAAAGGCAATCTAATCGTGAAACCGCCAATTCTAAAAATTTATATTCGCGGCACAAAATCCAAAAAAATGATTTATAAAAACTGTTTAATAATAATTGCTTCAATATTTTCTTCACTAACATTCTGTTGCACTTCTCAGCCAAAATCTGTTACCAATGATAGTGTGCCCGCTTCAACAGATTATTCAAATGTTATTGATACAATATCTGCTGTTGCGGCAGGAGAAGTAATCACTGATGATTCATTAATATTTCCTGATAATGAAAAATCAATTGTACAAATATTACAAACAGGAAAATTAGATCCACTCGAAGTAGATAAAAATGCTGCGAGGCAAAAATGGGTTGGCATGTTCAAAATTGGCACGATGTATTTTTTACGTCCCACAACACTTGAATTAATGCCAACCACAGATACAAATGCAAATATTATAAGACAGGTTGTGATGGTGAATACATCATTACTTAACCGTTGTGTAATTTTAATTTCAGGTTTAAGCGAATTAACCAAAAAGGATTTGCAAACAGCCCAAAGAAACAAAGACACTGTTTTTCCAAATGATGAGCTTGCGATAAAATTTAAGGATAACATCTACTCAATTAAAGCCGAAGGTAAGCTTCAGCAAAATAATGATGGCACCTTTCAAATAAAGAGCTACAAATTATTTCTAACCGCAAGCTTGAACGGTGCTGAAATAAAACAATTGCTGGTTGCACAACCGTTACTAAAAAATGAAATGATTTCAATTATATGGACGGGTGATTTAGATGGTGACAATAAATTAGATTTGATTATTAATGCATCGCCTACAAAGGGTTACTCAACACCGGCACTTTATCTTTCATCAAAAGCAGGGCAAGGTGAATTGGTAAAATTTGTTGGGCAGCATTTTGCGAAATAAATCAAAGGCAGTAAGTTTATAAAGCGAACTAAAGATTCGCTGTTACAAAATTTCGTTCTATTCAAATACTTAACCATCAATCATAACTTTCAAACTTGATGGATTTTCTATCATAGCCCATCGCTTCTAATCGCTGCCTTGCTTCCTTCAACATATCAGCCCATCCGCAAATAAAAAATTTTGCCGGACGTTTATCGGCAAATAATTCTTCATAAATGGCATGCACATAACCTGTGCGCCCTGTCCAGCCTTCATTACTTCTGCTGAGCACAGGAATAAATTTAAACCTGGGATTATTCTGTTGCAGCTCTTCCATTTCCTTGCGATACAAAATATCTTTTTCCCAACGGCTGCCAAAAACCATGTACATGTTTTCATGCGCAACACTCCTGTTAAGAATATCAAAAACCTGCGAGCGCAGAGGTGCAATACCCGTTCCTGTGCAGATAAAACACAAATCTGTTTCAACAGGTTCGGGCACATGGAATTTACCAAGGTTACGTGATACCTTGCATTTAAAACCCGGTTTATAATTTTCGAAAATATAAGGTGATCCCAAACCATTGGGATTAATTACAATGCACAATTCAAAAGTGCCATCATTAGCAGGTGGTGATGCAATTGAATAACTGCGGTTAGTGTATTTTGATTCAATCGGAAGATCAAGCATGATAAATTGCCCTGCTTTAAAAGAGAAGTTTAAAGCATCTGGCATCTTAATCCAGATGCGTTTTACTACTTCCGATTCATCTTCAACTCTGATAACTTCTGCATCGTAAAATTCATAAGCCATGTTAGGTATTTGGTGTTAGTTATTTGTTATTTGTTACCTGTCATTTATCATTCGTCACTTCTTCCCGACAAACATAAATAAATTTTAATATGTCAAAGTTTTTTTCAAAAACTTCTTGCAGCCATCTTTTTAAAATGCGTACTGTTTTTTCTGATCATTTCTTTAAGGCTCGTGCGAACAAGTTCGCCCATATTTTTGCAATTTAAAAATGCATTGTTGTTATAGTGTTCCGCCAATTCCTTTTTCAGGTTATCAATTTTTTCAGGTTCCGAAAGTTGATCCATTGACATGGCTTCCAATAAATCGCGCACCATATACTTTGCAGCCTTAATGCGTCTCGCCATCAGAGTTTGTTCTTCCAATTGATATTGATGAATGGTTTCGGCATTAAGATGTTTCATGCAAAGCTCCACCATTTTCACATTCTCTTTAAAAAACTGCGGCATGTAAATTTTCTTTCGCCCTTCATAACTCTGCTGATCAAAATCAATAGCACGTATGCGGTAATGCGTTTCTTCAAAATCAGGCGTAATGTCAATCACATAATTATAAGAACGCATATCACCAAGTAACCGCAAAAAGCAACGCTCATTAAATTTTACAAACTCCTTAGCGAGGCGGATTTCATTCAAACCTTTATCGTGCAGGTTATTTATTATAAACATATCACCCGGAATACCTGCAATGTGCTCTTCAACAAGAGTATCATCATGAACTATATAACTGATGCGGTTTGGAGAAAGAATGTGCTCTAATTCTAAGCCATAAATGCGTGAAGCGTCAGCACGCTTGATATAGAAATAATCAAAATTGTCGTTATAATTATTTACAATGCGAATGCGAAATGGATGTGAATTACCAAAAGTGCAAAAGTCAATGCGCTGCACTGATAAATGTTCTGTTACCTCGCCACCGGTTTTTAATAGTGCATAAATTTCAAGCAAGGCTTTATTCAAATGCTCCACATCACTTTGCGAATAAAAAACTGTAAGCCACAAAGTGTCCTTTCCATTCCTGTCATATAAAGGCACGCCACCTTCATAACGCGACAACTCATTATAAGCTACATTAATTTTCACTTCGCGACCATAATGTTTTAAAAACTTGCTGAGCAAATGATTAACAGGATAAAAAGGCTTTTTGCGTGAAATTGTATCTGAGGACAAGGGAATGGAATTAAGAATTGATAATTAAGAATTAAAAATCGGAAGTAACAATTAAACTGTAAAAACTATAACCGAAACTTTAAACCTGAAACCATAAACTACAAACAAAAAACTGCCTTCAAATCCATCCTTCATCATTGAAACTTGAATAACCAGATCCTGCAATAATTATATGATCGTGAATATTTATGTCAAGATGCTTGCCGCCCTCTTTTAAATTTCGGGTAAGGTCGAGATCGGCTTGACTTGGCTGTGTATTGCCGCTGGGATGATTATGACAAAGAATAATTCCGCAGGCGCCATGATCCAAAGCGTGACGAAAAATAATTTTTGCATCAGCAACTGTCCCGGTAATCCCTCCTTTGCTGATATTTATTTTTTCCATCACATGGTTAGCACGGTCTAATAATAAAATCCAAAATTCTTCAATGGTTTTATATTCCAGATCGCCAACTAAAATATCATAGGCATCTTTACTTGTAATTATCTTTTTCTTTTTAACATCATTTTGTTCCAACTCCCTGCGCCTGCGTCCTAATTCTAATGCAGCAACAATGGTTATAGCTTTTACACTTCCCAAACCTGAAATTTTTTTCTTCAGCATCTGTTGTACAGTAAGTTTTCCTAAAACATCAAGATCGTTATTGGCACTTTGCAATAATTCGCGTGCAACATCAACTGCTGTTTTTTTTCGCGAGCCTGTGCGGATAAAAATTGCAAGCAATTCAGAGTCGGTTAACTCACGCGCACCTTTTTTTAAAAGTTTTTCTCTCGGGCGGTCATCTTCAGCCCATGTTTTAATTCCAGTGTTGGTTTCCATTCTTCGATTTAGGATTTACAATTTTTGATTTACGATTTGGTCGTATCAACTTTCGGAAAGTTGAAGGAACTTTTCCGAAAGTAAATCACGCCTAAATTAATTTATATGCGAATAACGAATTTATTTTGAATTATAAGAATTGAAGCAACCCCTATTTCCCTATTTCCCTATTCCAACTCCAACTTCTATTAAAAAAGAAAACGCCCACTGTATAAACAGAAGGCGTTAACAAAAAACAGGTTTTAATGGATTACTTTAATGAATTGGTGTGCTTGGCAATGCTTGACTTTAAATTAGCAGCTTTGCTTTTGTGAATCACATTCTTCTTTGCCAATTTATCTAACATTGCAGATACCGTTGGTACGAGCTTTTCAGCTTCTGCTTTATCCTTAGTGGTACGAATTGTTTTCAAAGCATTACGCATGGTTTTAGCATGATAACGGTTTCTTTCCTTTTTTGCATCGTTTGAGCGAATGCGTTTTTCTGATGATTTGTGATTTGCCATTTTTAATTTTTATTCTATTTAAAAGTTGAAAGTTTAAGGTTGAACTTGCTAAACTACTGTTTGGGTCAACCTTAAACCCTAACCTCAAACTCTATTTTGTAGTCCGTACGGGAATCGAACCCGTGTTTTATCCGTGAAAGGGATACGTCCTAACCCCTAGACGAACAGACCATTTTTGAAAATGAGGCTGCAAAAGTATTATTTTTTTCTATTGGGCAAATTTTTGATCAATTTTGGTTAATTCCGTTTATACGCTCTCTTCTTACACCAGCCCGCCTGACCACATTGGACAACTTTTATCTGAATTTATAAAACTCTTGCTGCGATTTTTATAATATGTATTGCCTTATTACATTTGCTCACATTCCTTTTAATAAATAATATAACTAATAGCAGCTAACCGTTCCCTTCTGATATGCTTTCAAAAAAATGTAAATACGCACTTAAAGCCCTTGAATACATTTCCAAAAACCAGGAGAGGGGTCCCATCCTGATTTCTGAAATTTCTGAGAAACAGAGAATTCCGAAAAAGTTTCTTGAGGTCATTTTGCTTGAAATGAAAAGAGATGGCATTCTGCAAAGTAAAATGGGAAAAAGCGGTGGCTACTTTTTAATTAAGAAGCCGTCTGAAATTAACGTGGGTCACATCATTCGCCTTATTGACGGGCCGATTGCATTACTGCCCTGCGTTTCTTATAAATTTTATCAGCCCTGTGATGAATGTGAAGATGAAGCTACCTGTGGATTGCGTGATGTTATGGCACAATTGCGCGAAGCAACAGGTAAAATTCTTGGTAAAGTAAGCATGGCTGAAATTCTTAAACGCGAAAAGAAATTAAAAAAAGGCGCCTGAGTTTAATCCTGATTTTTCTCATGGTCTTAATATTACTCAAAAACAACTCTCTTAAAAACCCTTAAAATTCTCCTTATGAAAAAACACTGCTTTAAAGTTATGATCCTTGCTGCAACATTCGCTTGTGCAGTTTTCCAGGCCAAAGCCCAATCGCCTGATGAAGTATTAAATTTAATGATTAGCAAAGGCATCATCTCGCAATCTGATGCCGATTCATTGCGAGCCGAAGCTGCAATAAAAGCTAAGGAGGCAAAAGACAAGCAAAAGTCGTTCAACCTTACCACATCCCGTTTGGTACAGCTAAGCAGTTATGTGCAAATTCGTTATCAGAATAACGACCAGGTTGGAGTTATTGATGGAATGGATATAAACAGAGCACGATTAGATGTACGGGGAAACATTCTTCCTGAATGGGAATATCGCCTACAGCTTGAATTTGCCGGAAGTCCAAAAGCATTGGATGCATACATGACTTTTAAACCATACGATTATATTAAGGTTCAAGCCGGGCAGTTTAAGGTTCCTTTCTCACCAGAAAATAATATTGCAGACGATAAAATGGAATTGATTAACCGTTCACAGGTTGTTGAAGCATTAGTTGCACGCGCCAAAGATGTAATTGGCAACCAGAATGGCCGCGATCTCGGTTTAATGGCTTTCGGCAGTTTACTCAAGATTAAAGACCACTACATTATAGATTATTATATTGGTGGTTTTGACGGACAAGGTATAAACGTAACCGATAAGAATAATTCAAAAGATATTGCAGGACGATTGCTGTTTCATCCGGCAACCGGCCTTGAAATTGGTGGTGCCTATTATAATGGTTATGATAATATAACCACGACATCAGGAACAATAACAACTTCAAGAAACCAAATACGAAGCCGCATTGGTGGCGAACTCGGCTACACGTGGAAAAACCTTGCTGTGAAAAGCGAATACATTGCAGGAAAAGATGGCGCAACAAATACAGATGGCTATTTTAAAAGAGCAGGTTATTATGTTCAGGCATCTTATTTCATCAAACCGAAAAAATTTCAGTTTGTAGTTAAATATGATACTTACGAATCTGATGTAAAAGATCCTGCTGCAGGTATGGGTGATGATGTCTCAACCTGGTACATTTTCGGTGCTAACTATTTCTTTAATGATTATGCAAAAATCCAGCTTAACTGGACTTATAAAACCGGTAACATTGAAGATACCAAACCCACTGAGTTAACTGCAAGACAAAAATCAAACGATTTGGTTTCAGTGCAGGTTCAGATAGGATTCTGATAATAGACGGTGGGTCTATCCCATATTGTGATGTGTTTTTAGTTGAAGCGCAAATGCTGAATATTTCAAACAAAATTCTTTTCAAAAAATAAATGGTTTTTTTTTCGGAATATGGTTTATTAACGAGATGTGCTTCAATAATTTTTCAAACCCTTTTTGCCAAAAAAAAGCGGGCATTAAGCCCGCCTATGTACCCGGAGCGGGACTTGAACCCGCACGACTTTTGAGGTCACAGGATTTTAAGTCCTGCGTGTCTACCAATTCCACCATCCAGGCAATTGGGTTTAGGGTTTGGGTTTATTTTTTGAAGTTAAACCTTCCCCCTTTAAACTAAATTCCCTCTCCGTAAATGAAGAGGGACTTAGCTTTGGAGCGAAAGACGAGTCTCGAACTCGCGACCTCGACCTTGGCAAGGTCGCGCTCTACCAACTGAGCTACTTTCGCTTAATGAGGGTGCAAAAATATATTTTTTTCTAAATATTAAAACCTTTTGCAAAATTAAAAGTGTTGGTTGGGAAATAGGGAGATATGGAAATATGGAAATTCGTTTTGGGGTTTATCCGTGGTTGGCGTCCCCGCCAACCACCAACAGTTGCATCACATCTCAGAAGGTTGGCGGGACGCCAACCTTGGATAAGAAAATCCATGGTCAATTTTTCACCAACTTACAATAATGCATTTTGCTATTATACATTATCCTCACTATGTAAACTCCATTTTTGAATGATGAGATGTCGAACAGCTTTTTCTCATTTGATTTTAAGTTGTCTTTTAAAATCAATTTGCCTTGCAAATCCTGTATCGTAAGTTTTGCAATTATGTTTGATGAAATATTTAATTCAATCATAACAGTACCGGATGTTGGATTGGGTCTGATTAAAATTATTGATGATGATTGAATTTTGTCAACTGATGTTATGATGTTCAATACCGTTGTTATAATACTATCGCAACCAAATTGCGTTAGTAAATTATCTGTGTAAACACCTGCTTGTGTTTGCCATGCACCGTCAACAAAAATGCTATCACCGAGTAAGAGGTTAACTGTATCGGTTGATGAATAAATGGGATTTAAACTTAATGTGCATTGAACAATTGAATCGCAACCGAAAATCGTTTGAAGGCTATCAAAATAAGTTCCTGCTGTGGTTTGCCATCCGCTGTTTAGAAAAATGCTGTCGCCCTGGCAGATTGAAGTAATTGTGCTGCCGCTAAAAGTTTGTTGAACAATTAGTTGTGTATTGATGATTGAATCACAGCCACAAAAAGAAATTAAGCTATCAATATAATTTCCTGAATTTGTTTGCCATGCACCGCTTAAGAAAATACTATCGCCCGGGCAAACGGAAGTATTAGCATTGTTGGAAGAATTTGTACCAAGGAATATTAAAATTGAATCGGACTCGCAGCTTGTCATTGCAGAATCACATTCAACGACTTTTATTTGATGCCAACCGGGTGCGTTCCATTGAACATTAACTGTATTTGCTCCTTGTCCAGAGTTAATCATTCCACCTGTTGCGGTCCATAAATAATTATGCGTTGCATTTGCAATGGTTGAATAGTTATAGGTTGATGCGCTATCAAAGCAAGAGGATGAAACAC
>JBDTRM010000230.1:0-1984 GCA_039931675.1 Bacteroidia bacterium
ACACCAATGTTTGTACTTGTTCTCAATGCCCAATTATTTTTTATTTTGTTAATCTTTATGTGTCTGTTGCACAACTCATTACTTCCATTTATTTGTGCTTATAGTTTGATTAAAGATGTTTTTATTTATTCTATTCGCTTTATATCGAAATCTTATTGAGTTATCAGTTCAAAAAGTGAATTGAATTAATCTTAGTTGAGTTGTGCAACGTTGACTTCATGTTATGCGCAGTTTTTCTGTATCCAAAAAGCCTCAAGCTTTCAGTCTTTCACGGCTTTTCCTTTCTTGCACAAGCCATTTCTGTCTCGTACCTCGTAAATGTAAATTCCTTTTGCAAGTTGTTGAGTGTTCAAAGAAATGGAATTGGTAAATTTCTGTTGCAACAATTTTCTTGAAAGCAAATCATAAAGGACAAACTCTAACTGATCCTGATTGTTCATTACGAAAATATCTACACTTTCGGCAAAAGGGTTAGGGAATAAAGAAATTGAATTGTTGTTTTCAATTTTATCTATACCAATTAAGTTATTAATGCCAAATCCATTAAGGGCAATATAAATGCTATTCACGCTGTCCGTACTAATTACTAATGTATCTTGGTAAAACAAAGTATCCATTGGACTAAATCTTACGTTTACGACTGAGTCGCGTTGAGCTGCGAGCGTAAAGTTTATATTTGAGCTAAACCAATTATTAGAAGTGCTGACTTGAAAAGTATCACTGGCAGCCACACTAATATTCAGTGGTATGCTTCCATCATTGTGAATAATTATTGACTTCGTTTTTGTTCCTCCTATCACCGTAGTGTCAAACTGTAATTGCGTTTGATTTGCATTCATGGCGTAAATGCTATCCGGGTAAAGACTT
Source organism: Bacteroidia bacterium (assembly GCA_039931675.1). Classification (GTDB taxonomy): domain Bacteria; phylum Bacteroidota; class Bacteroidia; order AKYH767-A; family OLB10; genus JAEUTH01. The sequence goes on from JBDTRM010000230.1 coordinate 868, forward strand.
TCAATAATTACTTTTTTCAATATTGTTCCATTCGAGCCTATTGCAAACATTGCTTTATTATTATCATTGTAAAGCATGTTTAATGCGGCAGCAGTTGGTAAGGTGTCAAAATACCAAACAAACCCTTCCGAGTTTGTTTTATAAATATCATTTCCACTTAAAAGATAACCATCAATCTCATTTATAAAAACAAGTTGCTTAACTCCGAATATCATGTGCCTGACCTGAGTGGGTATAGAATATATTATTCTCCAAAGAGTGGGTCCACTGCAAAAGTATTCTAAAGTATCATTGACAAAATAAAATGAACCAGACGAACCACTGCCTGGCATTGTAGGAGAATTAGTCCATGTGGTGCCATTGTTTGAGGTTTTCTTTTCAATATTAAAATACCCACCATTGCAGTGGTTAAATATAAAGTAGGTCGCACCATTAACATACGCTGAGCTATCATTGATTAATTGAAAATGACTGAAAGGCTGAAGTTCTGAGAACGAAAAAGCCCAAGTGCTGCCAGAGTCGTTTGTCCTAAGCGCCAGATAACTTATAATTGTTTTCTGACCTTGTGATGAAGTACATATATACGAACCTTCTGTAATAAACATTCCTTTCTGCGAGTTGAAAAATAATAAATCGGTGATGGTATAGGGTAGCGTAATTAAATTATTCCAGGTATTTCCTCCGTTATCACTTCTGTAAATATTATTCCCACCCACAAAGATTGTGTCTTCTCCAAGGGCGCAAATTGAAGTAAAGCTTCCACTTAATGTAGTGAGTATATTCCAATTGTTACCTTCGTCAATAGTTTTTAAAACCTCTCCGTTGTCAGTAACAGCATAACCGATTGAATCGGTTGGGAAGCAAATGTCAACAATATTATTTGTTGTTCCCGAATTGGCAAGTTGCCATTGTGAAAAAGCAAAATTGCTTTTCAAAAAAAGTAACAGAACAAAAAATACTTTGAGAATATTTTTAGGCATATCCAAAAGTAATAAAAATTTTTTCGGCTTTTTCATGTAGCATGTTTGATGTTAGCAGTGAGGTTTGTTCGGAGCGTTAGAATTGCGCATAACGCCCTCAGGGATTAACGAAGTAAAAAATAATTGGGGTTTGAAAC
>JBDTRM010000231.1:0-21893 GCA_039931675.1 Bacteroidia bacterium
TTTTTTGTCTTCTTACGAATTTCTTCGTTCAATAAAATAACATTCTTTTCAGCCAATGTTTTTAATACTTTGAAGACAGACTTCAAACCAATGATTTTTGAAACTTCTTTAACGGTAAGAGAAGGTTGCAACTCCAAAGCTTCGGCAATCATATACTCACGGTCAGTAAGCTGGCTGTAATCTTTATTGAAATCGGGATGTAAAGTAATTGCCGATTCACTTTCTAAACGAAAAGCTGCAGGCAATGCCGCAGCCATTACTTCGCCAATGCTGCACAAATAATATTCTGCTATCCATTCCCACAATTGAAATTGTTTATTGGTGATGATGCTTACTTCATCAAGCACTTCCATAATGTCTTTAGCCTCGTAAGCAGTTGGTTCTTTATCAGTAATCTTTCGCACCAAAGCCGCGTACAACTTTTGGCTTTTAAAAGGAACCAGTACACGCTTGCCCACAGCCACTTCAGGGCGCAATGCCTCGGGCACATGATATGTGAAGAGCTTGTTTAAAGCGAGTGGGAGGATTACTTCGATGAACATATTGATTTTTTGCGGTGCAGAATTACATAGAAACTGAGGAAAAAGGAAAAATAAAAACAACCATCACGAAAGGTCGCGGAGTAACCCCAACCCTAAAGGGAGTCCTTCTGAAATGTGCTTCAAAATTATATTAGAAACGTAAGCGGGTTGCGCCCGCCAAAAGGCGGGTCGGGGTGAGCGCGTGATAACGAGTTTATAAAGAGAATATTTTTTCTGCTTCTTCGGATAAAAAAGAATTTCATTGAGCTTTATATTTATTTAAAAAATCTTCCAATGAAATTTTTCTTCCGTTTTCAATATCATTAATTCCTCTTTCTATTGAAGCTTTATCCTCTTCTGAAAGCTCATCCCAATGGTCTGTAGTTTCGGTGCTGAAAAATTCCTGAAGTCCTGCAATTATAGATTCTTCTTTTGTTTGAAGAATTTTTTCAATCAATGAAAGTTTAGCTGCTTGAATATTCATGATTTTAATTATTTTCTTTTAAGTTTTTTTATCGAACTCTTACTAATTCCCTCTTCTCTTTCTTCAAATTTTCATTTTGCCTGAGATTAGATTTTGACAACTCCAATTTATAAGGACGATTAAAAGCATCATGATTTAATTTAAACCGTTCAGCAAGTTTGCGGATAATTTCCTTACTCAGACCCTTTTTATAGTTGAGAATATCTGAAATCAAACCTTTGCTTACGCCTAAAATCTCGACAAGGTCAACCGCTTTCAGGTTGTTTTCATCCATCAAATATTTTAATAATTCTATTGGGTCGGCCTCTGCAAAAGTATTATGTTCTGAATCCCACTTTTCAATTAATAAGGTAAGCAATTCAATTTCTTCTTTGACCGTTTTGTTTTTTGTTTTACTAAAAGCAAGCTCTTCAAGAATGTTGCAATAATCGTTGTATTGCTTTTTGTTTTTTATGATTTTATATTTCAATGTTTCCATAATTTTTAATTGTTTTCAATAAATATTGATAGTGTTTTGTTGATTGTTTTTACAAATCAAATCGTACTCAGCATGAGTTCCAATCCAGCAAATGAACAAATGCACCTCATGGCGACCAAAAAGATATTTGCAAATCATCCGGTAATTATTTCCGCCTATATTAAATACAATTCTGCTGCTACTCTTGCCCAATAAATCTGCCGAACCAAAAGTTTTAAGTAAATCGTTGGGTTCATTCCAATCGGCAAATTTAATTGCTGAAAACCAAATGTCGAATGAGCTTTTTGCTCTTGCATTTGAGCTGACAAACTCTTCTATTGATTTTCTTTTAATCAGATGAACTTTCATGCAAATATATGAATAAAGTTTTAAAGTTCACAAAATGTGAACTTAATCTTAAGCTTGATTGTTTTTTATTCAAGTTGTTTATTGCTCTCTTGATCAGCAGCATCAACATTCTCTTTCCTAAACTTATGTATCCTTTTTGTTCCCGAATAAATTTCAAATTTCAAAAAGCGACATTCAATAGGCCCGTTAAACAGGTGTAATTTTCTTGTTGGGCGTAAGCCGATAAATTTTGCCAGTTCAAGATTACCTGTAAAAATCCATGCTTTCCATCCTGCAAAGTTTTTCTTTAAAGTATCACCTATTTTTTTGTAAGTGTTGAGCAAGTCATCATCTTCAATCCGAACTCCATAAGGTGGATTGGTGATGAGCACTCCTGAATTAGTTGGCGGAATAAAATTTTCAAACAAGCCTTTTTGCAATTCAATATCGTTTTCCAATCCTGCATTGAAAATATTTTGGCGCGCTTTATCCAAAACAATTCCGCTTTTATCTGCACCGATGATTTTAAAATCAAGCGAAGGCTTTTCTTCCATTAAAGCGTCATCATAAATTTCAGCCCACAACGGTTCATCATAATCTTTCCAGGATTGAAAGCCGAATTTCTTTTTTAGTTTATTGGGTGCGATATTACGCGCAATCATTGCAGCTTCAATTAAAATAGTTCCGCTGCCACACATAAAATCCACGAAAGTGCTTTGCTTATCCCAGCCGCTCCACAGCACCAGACCCGCAGCCAGCGCTTCATTGATAGGTGCCTGGTTAGTCAGGTCGCGATAGCCGCGCTTATGCAAACTCTCGCCCGAACTATCGAATGACAGCGTGCATTTATTATCATAAACGTGCAGGTGAATTCGTAAATCAGGATTTTCAGTATCCACGCTTGGCCGTTTATCCATCGCTTCGCGAAACTGATCTGCAATGGCATCTTTTGCTTTCTGCGCTGCATATTGCGAATGATTAAGATTGGAATGACTCAGCGTAGCATCAATTGCAAAAGTCTGGTACAATGAAAAATGTTCACTCCAGTTTATCTTTTTTATTTCATCATATAGTTGCTGTTCATTGGCAGCTTCAAACGTGGTGTAGTTTTTTAAAATGCGCAATGCTGTGCGGCAATATAAATTTGCTTTATACATCACGGCATTATCGCCTTCAAATTCCACTGCGCGTGTAAGCTTCTTTGTATTGGTTGCGCCAATTGCTTCTAACTCATTCATCAAAATATCTTCCATCCCCGAAAAGGTTTTGGCAATCATGGTGAATGTTTTTTTATCGTCCATATTTTTGTTTTGTTTATAGTTATTGGGCTATTCGTCATTGCGAGGAACGCGGCAATCTGTTTTTGTTTTACGATTTACAACAAATGATTTACTGTCCTTTCTTTTGTAAGCAATTCAACCAAAACACAAAGTAATCAAACAAATAATGAAATGCATTTTATATCGCACATTAATTTTTATTTACATTCGTTGTAATTATTATTCATTACCAAAAAATGAAAAACCATTTCCTTCCTGCCATTATTTTTTTACTTTTTTGTAATCACGCTTTTGCGCAAAACCAATTGATAAAGCAATGGGATTATAGGTTTGGAGGATCAAGTGAAGATCATGTTACCATCTCTAAACAAACTGCTGATGGTGGGTATATACTGGGAGGTTATTCAGACTCTCCTTCTGACGGAGATAAAACACAGGATGCCTGGAATAATCTTGAAGATTATTGGATAGTGAAAATTGATTTGGCAGGCAATAAACAATGGGATAGGAGATTTGGGGGAACAAGCCTGGAACGGTTGTACGCATTGGAGCAAACAAGTGATGGCGGTTATATTCTTGGTGGATTTTCACGTTCGGAAATGAGTGGAGATAAATCACAAAACACCTGGGGAGGAATAGGTGACGGAGATTACTGGATTGTAAAAACCGATTCGCTTGGCAATAAGCTCTGGGATAGAGATTATGGCGGAGCTGAAGATGATTATCTTACCGCATTAGTGCCAACCAATGATGGCGGCTATATTCTTGGAGGATGGTCGCGTTCGGGAATAGGTGGTGATAAATCGGAGGACCTTTGGGGCGTGCCCATTGACAATGATTACTGGATTGTAAAAATTGATTCAGTTGGTAGTAAGCAATGGGATAAAGATTTTGGCGGAACAAATGTGGATTACCTTGCTGCATTGCAACAAACATCTGATGGCGGGTATATTTTTGGCGGGTATTCAGGCTCGGGAATAAGTGGAAATAAAACAACACCAAACCAGGGTCTTTTTGATTACTGGATTGTAAAAACAGATTCATCGGGAAATATCCAATGGGACATGGATTATGGGGGATTTAATAGTGATGATCTGTTTTCGATGCAACAAACCAAGGACGGAGGATATATTTTGGGAGGCACATCCGAGTCGGATGTTGGCGGAGATAAAACCCAGGCTAACTGGGGCGGAAGCCAGGATTACTGGATAGTGAAAATAGATTCGTTTGGCGCGAAAGAATGGGATAAAGATTTTGGTTCTTATAATTATGATTATGATTTAAGAAGTGTATCTGCGACAACTGATGGCGGATATTTAATTCAGGGCAGTTCGCAAGGCACGAGTGGTGGTGATAAATCTGAAAATAATCTTGGACCGTCTCAATCGTGGATTTTAAAAATTGATTCTACCGGAATTAAACAATGGGATAAAACATTGCTTACTGATGGTTTTGATTTATATGGTTTTGCAATGCAGACCAGCGATGGATGCTACCTGTTTGCAAATTCCTCTAACGGAGGTTTGGCAGGCGAAAAGAGCCAGACTTCACGTGGTTTTTATGATTATTGGATTGTAAAGTTTTGTGATACGACCTTCATGGGTCAAAGTCCGTTAGCAATGTTATCATCCTCAGATACTGCATTCTGCGAAAAGCAATGCATCAATTTTTTTGATGTCTCCACAAATAATCCAACATCATGGCAATGGTTTTTTCCTGGATCAGATAGCTTAACAAGCACACTGCAAAACCCGACTAATATTTGTTACAATAGTTACGGTAGCTATGATGTTACTCTAATTACATGTAATGCTTTTGGTTGTGATACATTGCTTCTCACTAATTATATCTCTTGTTATCAAAATCCTGTTGACAGTATTTATCAATCAAACGATACCTTATTTTCATTGCCTGGATATTCTTACCAATGGTATGAAGTAACTAATGGAATTATTGCAGGCGCTACCAATCAATTTTTCATTCCGCAGCAAGCGGGAAGTTATTATTGCGTTGTGAGTGATTCGATCGGTTGCGCAGGCAGTTCAAGTACAATTATTATAACTGCGACAACACAAATTTCAAATTTCAATTTTCCAATTTCGATAGTTCCAAATCCTTTCAATGATAACATCACAATCACCTTCCAAAACCAAAACATCCACAAAGCATCATTCACAATAAAAAATGTTTTGGGGCAAAATGTTTTTAGTAAGATATATCCACCTTCAGGGGTTAGGGGTTCTTATGCAGCAAGTTCTTTGGAAATAGATTTATCTTTTCTTCCAAAAGGAATTTATTTTCTTGATTTGATGATGGATGATACTGGGTGCGTTAGGAAAATTGTGAAGGATTGAAAGGACAATTGACGATTGACCATCGTCAATTGTCAATCGTCAATGGTCTTTTCACATAAAACTCTTCACCATAATTTTTATCCCATAAAAAACCAAAGCCAAACCTGAAATCCTGTTCATCCAGATTAGAACGGTTACGGTTATGATGCGTTGCAGTTTATTGGCGAGGTATGATTTTAAAATATCGGTTGATAAAACGGTTGCAAGTACCATGGTATAAAAACCGAAAGTTTCCGGTGGAGTAAAATTTTTAACCGCAATACCGCTCGCAACTCCCAACCAGAAAACTAAAACAAAGGGATTGAAGGAATTTAATGCAAATCCTTTAAAAAAAAATTTTAGGAAATCAGTTTTTTGAATAGTGTATTCATCTGCTTCATTCTTGTTTACAGCCGGTTTCTTAAAGAAGTTTACAATACCAAAAACAATTAAAATAGCGCCACCTATTATGCCGAATAAATAATTGAATTCTTTATTGCCCGTCAACAGCGAACTTCCGAAATAAGCAATTACAATATATATGGCATCGCTAAGCATTACTCCGGTTGCAATAAAAATTGCCTGACGCAAACCTTTGTTGATGCTTGTACTAAGCAGCAGAAAAAAAACAGGGCCAATTAAAAATGCCAAAGCAAATCCAACAAAAAAACCATCTCTTATTGCTACGAACATGTTGGGTATTGGGTATTAGTTATTGGGGCATTGGGTCATTCTGCGTTTACGAGTGACTGAAGTCATTCACTATTGATGTTTATTCTTTCATTAAAAGTAATTGATGCATTGTCGCATCAAAATTATAAGGCAGTAAGTTTATAGAGCGAACTAATTCCGATAGCTATCGGAACGCTGTTACATTCGTCATTCCTTCCGACACATCGGAATCCATCATTTGTCAATGTGCCATTTGCTGCTGTACAAATTCACTCCAGCTTTCGTGTAATTGTTTTTTCATCACACGCGGAAATTTATTTTGCGAACCCATTTTTCCATGATGTTCCATCCAGTTTAAAAAAACATTGGTTGGCAAAACTTCTAAAATTATTTCTTTCAAAGCTGAGGTGCGCTCTATGCGATAATCATCATTGAGCATTTTTAATTTCTCATCAATTTTGTTTTTTAAAACTTCGGCATTCACCACGTTATCGCACCCCACATACCATTTATGTGCAAATAAAGTTCCGTAAGGAATACCTGCAACCGTAAACTCAGGAATTGAAATGTTGAGTTCATTACTTACCATTTGAATGGCTTTGGTCATGTTATCAACTGACAGATGCTCGCCACATAAGCTCAGGTAATGCTTGGTACGACCCACTATTGCAATCTCGCAGGTTTGTTTATTGGTGAACTTAATTACATCACCGATAAGGTAACGCCATGCACCGGCATTGCTTGATATTAATAAAGCATACTCTTCATCTTCTTTAACCTCATCAATTAAAAGTGTATTTGGTTTGCCTTTTAAATCGCCATCGGCAGTAAAATTATTATCATTGAAAGGAATGAATTCATAAAACAAACCGTTGTTTAAAACCAAATTCATACCACGGTCGGGATATTCCTGCAAGGCAACAAAACCTTCTGAGGCAAGATAAGTTTCCATATATTTCAAAGGCTTGCCTAACAGTGCCTGAAAACTTTTTTTATAGGGTTCAAATGAAACACCGCCATGTACATATATGCTCAGGTTAGGCCATATATCATGAATAGTTTTAAGATTATATCGTGCAATGATTTTCTCCAGCAGCATTTGCAGCCATGCCGGAACGCCAACAATAACGCCTATATCCCAGTTGGGAGCCATTTCGGTAATCTCATCTAATTTTGTTCCCCAATCCTGCTGTCGCGATATGCGCCTGCCGGGTTTATAAAAATGCTGAAACCAGAATGGCAATCGCCCTGTAGTGATTCCACTCAAATCGCCTTCATAATAACTGCCGCGATTTTGTAATTGTGTGCTGCCGCCAAGCATTAAAATTCCTTTTTGAAAAAGTTCTTTGGGCAAATCATAATTACCCAATGAATAAAACTGGCGGTACGAAGTTTTCTTAATACTCTTAATTAAATCAAGGGTTACCGGTATATGTTTGCTCGATGAATCGGAAGTGCCCGAACTCAATGCAAAATATTTTACCTGTCCGGGCCAGCAAACATTTTCTTCGTAGTGCAAACATTTATTCCACCATTGTGAGAAGATGGTATTGTAATCATGAATAGGAATTGTTTGCTGATATGTTTTTATATAATGGCGGCTGTTGAGTATTCCGCCAAAATTATAATGCTGACCGAAGTGCGTGAATTGCGCCTTTATAAGCAGTTTCTTTAAAACCCTGCGCTGATAATAAATAGGCCTGTTATTAGGTTCGGGAACAACCAAACCTCGCAAAGCAATACTCCTTTTTATAAAACTACCGAGTAGGGGCATGAATGAAAAAATGTTTAGAGTTTAGAGTTTGAGGTTTGGAGTTTGGGGTTTGGAGTTAAAAAAATCATACTTGATAAAATAAATATGTCAGCCAACCTTAAACCCCAAACTTCAAACCTCAAACCAATTTACGCCATCGCAAGCGCATTCATATTCCTGATTATCTCATCACCAAATTCAGAACACTTCACTTCTTTTGCGCCTTCCATCAGGCGTGCAAAATCATAAGTAACTACTTTGTTAGCTATTGATTGATCAATGCCTTTGTAAATTAAATCAGCGGCTTCTAACCAACCCAAATGTTCAAACATCATAGCGCCAGAAAGAATTACCGAGCCTGGATTAACTTTATCCAAACCAGCATACTTAGGGGCTGTGCCATGCGTAGCTTCAAATATTGCATGACCTGTGAGGTAATTAATATTTGCACCGGGAGCAATGCCGATTCCTCCAACACATGCGGCTAATGCATCACTTATATAATCCCCGTTAAGGTTTAATGTTGCAATAACCGAATACTCTTCAGGACGCAATAATATCTGTTGCAAAAATGCATCAGCGATAGAATCTTTTACGATTAATTTTCCTGATGCAACAGCAGCTTTCATTGCTTCATCAGCAGCAGGCTTTCCGCTTGCTTCTACAATTTTATCGTATTGAACCCATGTGAAAACTTTATCTCCATACTCGCGTTCAGCTAATTCATAACCCCATTTTTTGAAACCACCTTCAGTAAATTTCATGATGTTGCCTTTGTGAACTAAAGTAAGCGAAGATTTTTTATGTTTCAATGCATATTCCAATGCAGCGCGAATGAGTCGTTCTGATCCTTCAATAGAAACGGGCTTGATACCGATTGAAGATGTTTCAGGAAAGCGAATGTTTTTTACTTTCATTTCTGTTTTCAAAAAATCAATCACCTTTTTTACTTCAGGTGTGCCGGCCATAAATTCTATACCTGCATAAATATCTTCAGTGTTTTCGCGAAAGATAACCATGTCAGTTTTTTCTGGATGCTTAACGGGTGAAGGCACACCTTCGAACCAACGTATCGGGCGAAGGCAGGTGTATAAATCTAACTGCTGACGTAGCGCAACATTCAATGAGCGAATTCCTCCGCCAACAGGCGTAGTTAAAGGTCCTTTAATTGCCACAAGCATTTCACGGATTACATCCAATGTTTCATCGGGCAGCCAGTTGCCAGTTTTGTTGAAAGCTTTTTCGCCAGCATAAACTTCTTTCCATTCAATTTTCTTTTTGCCGTTATATGCTTTTTCCACAGCCGCATCTAATACACGTACTGCTGAGGCCCATATATCCGGTCCTGTTCCGTCACCTTCTATAAAGGGGATGATAGGATTATTGGGAACATTTAATTTTCCATTTACTAATGTGATTTTTTCTCCAGCCATTTTATGATTTTTGATTTTTTTTGACACCGATTACTGTGATTTGAATTTGATTACACCGATTCCGTTTGTACGGCTGAGTCCGCCAAAGGCGGATAAGGGTGAGCGGGGGACTTACAACTTATGCCTTAATACTTACCACTGAATCAGTGCGCGAAAGTAGTAAAAAATCAAAGTTTGAAAATTCGATTTGGTCTTAGTTATAATGTAAGGAATGAAATGAAGAGTGAAATTAGCGACACAACACTCATAATCAATAAAAATACAGGAGCCAGAATTAAAAACTTAATCGTAGTCTTAATCCAGCCTTGCTCATAAAATTTATACATGTTCAGCCATAGATAAATTAGAGAAATAATTAAAGCAGCACGATAAATTCCGGGTATGTGAAAAAGTCTTTCAATGATTAAGGCAACCGAAAAGAGGATAAATAACAAGCTGAAATAATGAAGGCTGAAAATAGCATGAGGCACATAATAAATTTTTCTGCGGACATAAAGCAGCTTTAACAGTAATGCAAAAATGGGCAGCAGGAAAAAAAGAACTTTAGGAATGCTGTGAATGTATTTTGTGATCATATCTTTCCACAATGCTTTTCCATCGTTATTATACTTCTTTGTATTTTGTAAAGTGGTTCTGATAAGTAAAGATTTAAACCATGAATCGCGCATGCTGTCAGGGAGTGTTTTTTGAAGTTCCACATATCTTTCAATGTTAATTGTATCAAGCTTTATTTTTGAAAGTGCTTGCGGATTCATCGGGTCAATTACAAGATCTACTTCAGAGTTTTGCAGAGAATCTAAAATTGCTTTTACATGTTGATTGGTTTTTTTTAATGAGTCAACCAACACCTTAATGTTTACACTTTTCGATTCAATGGAATCAATAGCCATTCGCATTGCCGGGCTTGAGTTTTTCAAAGAGTCTATTTCGCGCGCAGCCACAACCGATTCAATATTAACATCGTTAAGCTCCTCGGTGGCAGTTTCAAAACTGAAAAACAAAAGGAAGTAAATAAAGCTGAGAAATAAATATGAACGAATGGGGTGCAGGTAACTTGCCCTGCGTCCTGCTATGTATTCTTTAGTAAGGAAGCCGGGTTTAAATAAAAGCGGGACCAGGCTCTTAAAAAATTTAGAATCAAAATGAGTAATATCATCTAAAAAATGACGCACGATGTGACCTACTGTTTCAGGTTGGTGAATCTTCTTTTGCCCACATTTATAACAATACTCACCTTGTAAAAGTGTGTTGCAGTTAGGACATAATTCTTGATGAGTTGAAGCGTCAGACATAAATAGATTTTAAAATCGTTGGCTAATGTAAAATATCGCCTCATGTAATTACAAAATTTTTCTTTTGGATTGTTTTAGGATTGGTGTAGGTTTGCCCGAACGGTTTGAGGTTTGTAGTTTGAGGTTCAACACTCACACACTAATTTCAAACCTCAAATTACAAACCTCAAACTGAATTGTTATGGCAAACGGAATCTTAAAAGGAAAAAAAGGAATTATTTTCGGAGCATTGGATGAAAACTCTATTGCATGGAAAGTGGCATTGCAGGCTCATGCCGAAGGTGCGCAGATTGTTTTAACCAATGCACCGGTGGCCATGCGTATGGGTGCCATTAAAACTTTGGCAGATGCTATCAAAGCAGAAATAATTCCGGCAGATGTAACTTCAAATGAAGACATGACTAATCTTATCACCAAGTCAAAAGAAATTTTTGGCGGTGGTATGGATTTTATTCTCCATTCTGTAGGCATGTCGTTGAATGTACGAAAAGGAAAACCTTATACCGATTTGGATTATGATTTTATGCATAAGACAATTGACATCAGCAGCATGTCGCTGCATCGCCTCTTGCAAATTTGCATGAAGCAGGATGCATTGAATGAATGGGGTAGTGTAGTAGCATTAACTTATATAGCCGGGCAGCGCACCTTTCCTGATTATAATGAAATGGCCGAAGCAAAGGCTTTTCTTGAAAGCATTGCGCGCAGCTTTGGTTATCATTATGGTATTGCGAAAAAAGTTCGTGTTAATACCATTTCGCAATCTCCAACCAAAACCACTGCGGGTAGCGGTATAAAAGGCTTTGGCGCATTTTACAATTATGCCAATGCAATGTCGCCATTAGGAAATGCATCTGCCGAAGATTGTGCCAACTATTGTGTGAGCATGTTCAGTGATTATACCCGCTTTGTAACTATGCAAAATTTATTTCACGATGGTGGATTTTCTAATACGGGTGTTAGTCATCCGGTGATGGCGAAGTTTGAGGATTAGTAAGTTTAAGGTTCTAAAATTACAAATGTGTCAGACGACTCGAAGGGGTGACAGGCACATCATCATGATTCAACTAAATGGTTAAATCTAAATTTCAACTTTGGGTATTGCTTATATTATCCCAATCCATTTTACTTCTATGGGTGCTGTATATTGTTATATTCTCATCAATAAACTATACTTCTAAAGATTACCTCTTTTTGTTTTTTATTTCGATTGTATTCATAATCCTTGTATTTGGCGAACTAAGAACAAAAGCTATTTCTATAAACATTTATGAAGATATAATATCAAGTAAAAGTTTTTTAGGATTTGGGAAAAAACGACAATTTGATTTTAAATATTTTGATGGATATAAAACCTCGATTCTTATTGGTAGCGGATTTTACGAATATCTTTACCTAATGCATAAGGATAAAAAGGTTATTAAAATTTCACAATTTTATCATCGGAATTATTCTGAATTAAAACAAATTATAGCAACAAAGACTAAAAATTTGGGAGACGAACCTTTTAGTTTGCTTGATGAATTTTTAGAAGTTTTTTTTTAACATATTTTTTAAAATCAATATCATATTAATTTATTCTCATGAAAAAAACAGTTTTATTTTATTTTTTGTTCCTGTTTACATTTGCTGCGAATGCACAAATTAACATCGGTGCTCCGGGTGCCATCAAGCCTTCCACTTTTAAGAAAAGCGATATGGAGTTTTTCCAATCTGCCACTACTTATTTTGTGATGCGCGAAAGCGATAAGCCGCAGCAGGCAAAAATTGAAAGTATATTAAACGAGGTATGGAAGTTTAATAAAATTAAGTTGATAGATTTTGACCAGTATAAGAAAACAGCCCATGATGCAAATTCAATTTTTTTTGGCTTGAGAAGCTACAATTACAATTACCAGTACGTAACCAATGCAGACATATTTGGAAAATACACGCAGTCAACAACAGTTTACGTGCAGTTATGGCGTAATGAGCCGGTTAAAAAAGAAGGCCAGCTCGAAGAACAAATTATAGCAAGAATTAATGCAAAGTTTCCTTATGCAAAAAATAAGCTTCTCGCAGATTTTATTAGCATTGAAGCGTTTGAACATCTCTGCAAAGAAGACATAAATGTGCCTGAGTGGAACTTAGGCGTATTGAAAAACTATTTGCAGATAATCAATCAGTGCATGGTAAATAATAAATCGCGATGGGTATTTTCAAGCGATGTGGATAAGGAGCAAATAAAAAATCTGAAAAAGGAAACTTTGTTTATTGATGATAGGGTAAAGAATCTGTATGATTCGCGGGCTAAAGAATCACCTCTTGAAAGCTATCCTTATAAACATGAATTCATCAGCATGACCGATCTTAGCAATAAGATACTTGAGTCTGAAACGCCATTTTATTACATGATTGTTTATATACAGGGAACTGATAAAATGACAAATGTGGTGAATAGTAAAACGGGAGCTATAATTTACAGCGACTACAAAGGCCAGGCTTATTTTTTTAAGGATAAGGATGTAAAAAATTTGGTTGAGGAAATAGGGAAGTAAGTTTCAGAAGGCAGCACAAGGGGACCCTTGCGCTATTGTTTTTGTATGCTTGGACTATCGGGGGTTGTCGCGTCACAAGTCATGCAGCAGCACAAGGGCTTTGGAAGACTTGCGACAGATGGGAGGAGAGCTTTGACGCGAGAACGACAAGTTTGGAAACTTGCGGTAGCATTTGAAACTCAGACTTGCGTGCATGAGCAAAATGCTCGCGCTATCAGGGGTTAGCACTATTTGATCAACGTAAAAACACCTACATTAGATAATGCTTTTGTTAAATCAATCAAATCAATAATTTTTTGATGTAATTCATCCTCGTGTTTTGTTGTTTTGAAATTTTTGTTCAAATCGTTGCTGTTTTCAAAATACACTCTTAAAAACAATTGAACAGAACTTAACTGTAAAAATAATTCGTCTTTAATTTTCTCTGGAAAAACATATTTATTAGCAATAGGTTTAAAAATAAAATCATCTTTTATTTTTGTTTTTCCGTCTTCTCCGACCTCTTTTTTCTGAACACCTTCAAACTTGCTCCCGAATTTACCTATTACCATTTCATGCTCATGTGGAAATGAAATATTGTGAGCTATAATATTTCTAAGCTGCGCAAGCTTTTCAATGAGAACAAAAACATTTGGTTTTTTATTTTTTAATTTCTGATAAAAATTTCCATTGAGCAACTGGATAATAGTTTTCGTACAATCTATTTTTTGTTTAACTCCAAAAAACGGGTCGAGGAAAAACGCATGCTCAAAAAAAAATCTTATTTGGTAGTTTCTAATTCTAACATAAGCGTTTTCAAGTTTTCCTTGTTCCTCTATAATAAAACCATTTTCTGGCTTTTCATTGTCTAAAAAGAATCTTACTATTATTTGCTCTAAGAAATACTCAATTCTTAAAAACTCTTCAATGTAAAGACCTTTAAAAACTGCCATTTCTCGCTGTTCTGGCGTTATTTCTTTTTTCATAATTTGCTTTCGTCATCTTCTGAATTGATAACAATTTTTGTTCTTATATAAGGTTCTGAGTCATCAATTGTTATCCATTTCGGGTCAGCTTCTATCTCTGTACCTACCGCATATTTATCGAATTCCGTTTTAGTAATTTCTTTTCGCGTGTTTAATTTTTCTTGCGCTTTCCGTTTAACATTTAATATTCGCAATAACAATTTTAGGTTTGCCGCTCTTTGAGTGTTATAAACTTTTTTCATGATGAGTGTTGTGTTTTGATTTCAAAAAAATTATTGAATATTCCTATACATCTGTTTCCATTATATTCATAAATTGAAAACACAAAACAATAGGCAACCTTATGAGTAACTAAAAATTTGTCGCTTACATCTTTTGGTATATAACGTATGTTGTGTGCACTCATGATTTTATAATTTTGATCAGAGGCATATTCTTTAAAGTCATTATATGATGGGTTTGTCATAGCCAGGATAATAATGATAACCCCAAGAATAATCATTAATTTTTTCATTGGTATTAATTAGTTATTGAAATTTGCCTAAACATTATAACTATATTTCCATCGTTGAATGATACACTATCTGGAACGTAATCAAATCCAGGCTTTTTATTGTCGGCCTTAGCAATAAGTTCTTTGAAATCATACCAAGTTTGATTGTTAAGGGTTTTTTGTGGTTCCATCAGGTCAACTTTAATAGTAACCAAAATGCCCTTCTTGTCAACAGGATTGTTTTCCATAATAATTTTCGTTTAAAGTTTATGATTAATTAAGCGACTGTGCCAAAGGTGGTTTTTTATTTACGAAATAATAAATTAATTTTTGCGTATGTTCTCAATCTTAAGGTCAGCAGGTATGTCCTTTGCTTCTTGCTCTATCAATATTATCCTTCGACCAATTTCTTAATTACATCAAAAACATCAGTTGCCTGCAACTCCATTTTTCCTTTTAGATTTTTTTCATTGGTGATTAGAGGTATGGGTTGGAGAGGGGCACCAGCTACAAGCTGGCGCCAGCATGGGGGACGAAGAGTATGAGCGTAAGGAAGGAATAGCTTCAAAAAATTTTAATTGGACCAGACTTCAACTTTTCCCGCAGGTTCTTACAAAAAAACAGGCTGCATAATTAAATACAGCCTGTTTTTATTTTATTAAATGATTCAATTAACTCCTTTCAATAACCCACCGTGCAACTTTAGGAGCTAATTCTTTTTGAGATTTATTTCCAACAAAAACACCAATATGTCCACCTGGGAAAGCATAAAGTTCCTTGTCTTTGCTGCCTATATATTTATTTACTGCAATAGTTGACTCATTAGGTATGATGTTATCATCAGTAGCATAAATATTAAGGAATGGCATGGTTACATTTTTCAAATCAACCTTATGACCACCTAATTCAAATTCGCCTTTGATCAATTTATTATCGCGGAAAAGATCTTTAATGTATTTGCGAAACATTTCTCCCGCAAGGTCAGGACAATCGCCTTTCCAATGTTCCATGCGCAGGAAGTTCATCAGCTTTTCTTTATCATCTAATGAATCCATCACGCCAAGATATTTGCTTACATCCATGCTTGGCTTCAACATACCGAAAGCCATGTTAAGTAAATCTGCAGGCACAGTGCCATGCGAATCCACCATAGCATCCACATCAATGTATTTTGTCCATTTGTATAACATGCATGCATTAGAGCTGAAATCGAAAGGAGCAACATAAGTTGTAAGTGTTTCCAACTTTTCAGGAAACAACGATGCATAAATAGTTGAAAAAGTTCCTGACTGGCAAACTCCCATTTTGTGAATCTTCTCTAATCCATGAGCATTGCGGACAAAGTCAACAGCATCGTTCATGTAACCGAGGATGTAATCTTCCATTGTTAAGTAACGATCCTGGCGCGTTGGATAACCCCAATCCATAATGTAAATATCTAAACCTTCGTCCAACAATTTTTTCATTAAAGAACGGTCGGGCTGCAAATCAAGCACATCATGGCGGTTCATGATAGCGAAAGATACGAGCACCGGGATTTTACATTTAGCAGGAGTTTCGCGGTCGTAGTGATAAAGCTTCACTTTATCGCTGTGCCACACCAAGGTTTTAGGAGTCATGCCTACTTCAACCTTATCAATAGATTGTAATACTTTATAACCTTTCATCAACTTATCGCTGGTGCTTTTAAGGTCATTCATCAATTCATTATTTGTTAGATTCATATTGCTATTTTATTTTTTGCGAGGGCGAAAGTAGTTGTTTATGTGGGAAAAAGAAAATGGATTGATTGATTTGGCAATTTTGTAATTTGATGATTTGGTAATATGAAGAATTGAAAATCCTATAATCCTATCATCCTATAAATCTTAGTTCAGACTATTGGAATGAAAGTTTACAAGCGATGTTTTTCAAAGCGAACTAAAGTTCGCTGTTACAGGCTTACGCATGTGCAACTTCTTCTTTTTTTTTGTTGCCTGTTGCCTATTGCCTTTTGCAACTTGCCTCTTGCCTCTTGACTTTTGTTTCTACATTCGCGCAAAAAATCTGATTCGCTTTGTCAAACACACTTTATATTATCATAATTATAGCCATTGCTTCAATTTTTTTAGCGGCTTATTTGGTTTTGAGAAAGCAGTACGAAAAAAAATTACGTGTTATATTGAAGAACGTAAATCAGCTTCGCAAAACACATTTTTTAAAAGCTGATGAAGATGATTTGGCACCTGATGTTGTTGGAGAAATTAACCAGTCTTTGCGTGAGTGGGAGGAGGAACATACTAAGGAGTATGAGAAATTAAAAAATATGGATTCGTATCGCAAGGAGTTTTTGGGCAATGTATCGCATGAATTAAAAACACCGCTTTTTGCTGTTGAAGGATACATTCATACTTTATTGGATGGCGGTATTGATGATGATGAAGTTAATATTGTTTATCTTCAAAAAGCAAGTAAAAGTTTAGACCGGCTTACTTCAATTGTAAATGATCTTGAGAGCATTTCGCGCATGGAAGCAGGCGAAATGATTATTGACTGGCGCACTTTTAATCTGAATGATTTGATTCGTGATGTTATTGAAGCTCATGAGCTTCGCGCATTAGAAAAAAGAATTGTACTCACTACTTCAATACCCGAAGATAAACAGATTTATGTGTATGCTGATAAGGAGCGTATAAGACAGGTGTTAGACAACCTGATGGTGAACAGTATCAAGTACGGAAGGGAAAATGGCAACACTGATATAAGTGTTTCTGAAACCGATGCCGATTATATTGTTCATATAAAAGATGATGGTATCGGAATAGATGAAAAACATTTGCCAAGGTTGTTTGAACGCTTTTACCGTGTTGATAAACACCGCTCGCGCAGCGAAGGCGGCACAGGTCTCGGACTTGCCATTGTAAAGCACATTATCGAATCGCATCAGCAGCGCATCACTGTTCAAAGTAAATATAGTGAGGGATCAGTGTTTTCTTTTTCAGTGAAGAAGAGCACTTAGCGGGGATTTGGAAATATGGGGATAGGGAAATAGGGGAATATGTAACTCGTGATAGCATCCCGATCTCGAACAAGCAATCATTACATATTTTAAAAGGCAATTCAATATCAGCAACAATAAAAATTTTTATCTTTGGTAAAATTTATTTTATGAAAAAAATTGCTCTTAATAAATTTGATATAATCAGAGAATTGTCACTTGTACCTGCTTCAAAACTTCAAGAGGTAGATGCTTTTATCAAATCTGTGTTATCCAAAAATTATAACGCTAAACGTCAGCCTGAACCCAAAACCCTTTCGGGAATATGGAAAAATAAAGGGTTTGAAAAAATAGAAAACCTCGAACAGGAAATTGCTGAAATTCGAAAGGAAATTGCTCTTGGCATAGAGGAGAAAAAATTCATATCATGAACTTTCTTCTTGACACAAATATAATCATCAGGCATTTTTCAGGCTTGGGAAAAATTGGGGCTAAAGCAAAAACAGTTATCATTCAAGCTGAACTTAATGAGCATAACTTAATTGTAAGCGTAATCAGTTTGATGGAGATTATGTACCTCGCAGAAAAAAAACGAATACCTGTTTCGTTGAAGGAAACAATTGAAGTTCTTAAATCAAAAAGCTGTTATACTATAATTGAATTAAATACAGAGATTATTATAGAAGCCCAAAATGTTAGCTTTTATGAACTACACGACCGTTTATTATTAGCAACAGCAAAATATCTCAATATTCCTATCCTGTCAAGTGAAAAGAAATTTAAAGAGGTAAAAGGCATTACAGTTGTTTGGTCATAAATCAAAAACAATACTTATTCGCTTCAATTAATTCTTTAGCAATTGCACGTCTTAAATCTCTTGTATTAACTGGTGCGATTTTTACGAAGCGTTTTAATCCCATTAACATTAAACGTTGTTCATCGCCTTCTGTCATTGATGCAATTGCATTTTTACCTGCAAGGTTTAAACGTTCGATAGCATCATTCATAAACACTTTTAAAATCGCATTATATATTGATGATGCTTCAACTCCGTTTTTCAAAGTGAGTTTTTTTACACGAAGCAAAAGTGATTCGGCATTGAATGTTTCAATGGCCATGTCTGCAATGTTCATCAGTATTTCCTGTTCTTTGGCTAACTCCATCATGTACTTTTGCACAGCAGTGCCTGCAACCATAAGAATGGCTTTTTTCATATTGCGAATTACTTTTTCTTCGGCAGCAAATGGTGCATCATCACCATTACCAAATTCAGGAATTTCCATTAATTCTTTTTGAACATTTGATGCGGGAGTCATCAAATCCAATTCACCTTTCATAGCTCTTTTTAAAAGCATGTCAACAGTAAGCAGCCGGTTAATTTCATTGGTGCCTTCAAAAATTCTGTTGATGCGCGAATCGCGGTAAGCGCGATCCATCGGGAAATCGGCACTGTAACCATAACCACCGTAAACCTGCACGCCTTCATCCACTACATAATCTAAAACTTCGCTTCCATATACTTTTAACATTGCACATTCTATTGCATACTCTTCGGCTCCACCAAGCAGTGCAGTAGCATAATCGCTTCCCTGCGCCATTAATTCGCGTTCTTTTTCATCTATTAAATCACTAACACGATATATAGATGACTCACACGCAAAAATACGGATGGCCTGTTCTGCGATTTTATAACGTATAGCGCCAAACTTTGCAATAGGCAATTTAAATTGTTCACGGGTGTTTGCGTATTCTATTGTTAATGTGCTTACACGTTTTGAACCACCTAATGCGGCTACAGCTAATTTGGCACGACCTATATTCAAAATGTTAAAGGCAATCAAATGTCCTTTACCGATTTCACCAAGTACATTTTCAACCGGCACTTTGCAATCGCTGAAAAAAACCTGGCGTGTCGAACTTCCTTTAATTCCCATCTTATGTTCTTCCGGTCCCAATGAAAGACCTTCGTATCCGCGCTCTACAATAAAGCTTGTAAATTTATTTCTATCAACCTGCGCAAAAACAGTAAACACATCAGCAAAACCTGCATTGGTAATCCACATTTTTTGTCCATTTAAAATGTAGTGCTTGCCATCTGCAGAAAGTTCTGCTTTTGTTTTTGCTGCCAATGCATCCGAACCTGAAGATGGTTCAGTCAAACAATACGAACCTTTCCATTTACCCGAAGCAAGATTGGGAAGGTATTTTGTTTTTTGTGCAGCGGTGCCAAAATATAAAATAGGAAGTGTACCGATTCCTGAATGTGCTGCCATTGCAACTGAAAAGGAATGTCCGCCACCAAGCACTTCTGTCATCACCATTGATGAAATAAAATCTTTTCCAAAGCCTCCGTATTCTTCGGGTATGGAGATGCCTAACATTCCCATTTCCCCGGCTTTGTCTAAAAGTGAAGCCATCAATCCTTCTTCCCGCGCATCAATTCTTTCTAATTTATTCAGCACTTCCTGCTTCAGAAAATCATCGGCCATCTGTGCCATCATTTTATGCTCTTCGGTAAATTCTTCGGGAATAAAAACATCTTCATAGTTAGTTTCTTTAATTAGAAATTCTCCGCCCTTTAGCGCGGATTTAATTTTCGTGTCTGCCATAAGAATTGATTATTTAAATAGTGAAGGGAATTACTTTAATTGTATTGATTAAAAAAAGTTCGTTTTTGATAATGAAAATTATTGGGGAATTATATTTTCTCAAAATTAAGCTATTCATTCGTGAGATGAAACAGATTTTGGAAAAAAGTTTTTAATTGGCAGAAAGAAATGTAAACGCAAAACAATCGCGCTCAATGTAAATCCCTCTCAATGGAATATTACTCCCATATTCCTATATCTCCGTTTTCCAAATTCATCCCTGACCGGGGGGGTTCTATCCCACCCCGTATCCCAACTTATCACATAAATTTTTATTCCGGGTGGTGCAAGGGTATTATTGACTCATTGTAAAATTCATTTCGCAATTGACCAAATAACATTGATATTGATAAATTCAAAATTCTATATTTACGTTTTTAAATTAACAATCATTCACAAATCATTCAAATTAAAATTTTAAAAAATGAAGAAACAACTATTATTATTAGCTGCGGCTTGCTTACTCGGGATGAGTAACCTTACAGCCCAAACCAATGGTCGCAATTGCGGAACTATGGGACACCTGCAACAGCAATTAAATGCAGATCCCACATTACAACAACGCATGGACCAGGTGGAGCAATTCACTCAGAATTACCTGGCCAGCCAGGCAGCCTTAAAAACTACAACAGTAGTTACTATTCCTGTTGTGTTTCATGTATTGTACAGTACCAACAACGCTACGCAGAATATTTCTGATGCACGCATTAACGAACAGCTTCATGTATTGAACTTGGATTATTCGCGCACCAATGCCGATGCGGGTAACACACCTGCTGTTTTCCAGGGTATATCGGTTAACACTAACATTCAGTTTTGCCTTGCAGTGCGCGATCCTAATGGCGCTGCTACTACGGGTATTATCCGAAAGTTAACAGGTACAACTTCATTTATTGATGATGATGGTGTAAAATTCAATGCACAGGGTGGTGATGATGCATGGCCTGCAGGAAGTTATTTAAACCTCTGGGTTTGTAATTTAGGCGGAGGCTTATTAGGCTATGCACAGTTTCCAGGTGGCCCGGCTAATACTGATGGTGTTGTTGTTTTAAATGAGTCTGTTGGTGGTCCTGCCGCACCAGGAACTGCAACTTCTTATAATCTTGGCCGCACGGCAACTCACGAAGTTGGCCACTGGTTAAATCTCCGCCATGTTTGGGGTGATGCAAATTGCGGTAATGATTTAGTAAGCGATACACCAACACAACAAACATCAAATTTCGGATGCCCTTCTTTTCCTCATGTAACATGCAGCAATGGACCTAATGGCGATATGTTTATGAATTATATGGATTATGTGGATGATAACTGCATGAATGCCTTTACTGCAGGACAGTCATCAAGAAGCAATGCATTACTAATTAGCGGGGGTGCCCGTTTTAGTTTGACTACTTCGCAAGGCTGCTCGCCTGTGGGCGGAGGTTGCGGCATACCGGGTAGTTTATCGGCAACTTCAGTTGCACAAACATCGGCAACCGTAAACTGGGGTGCTGTAAGCGGTGCTACTACATACACTTTACAATATCGTGTATCTGGCGGAACACTTACCACTGTTGGAAACCTGACAACTACTTCAAAGGCATTAAGCGGTTTAACTGCCGGAACAGTTTACGATTACCATGTGAAAGCAGTGTGTAGCGGAACTTCAGGAACTTATTCGGCATATTCTCATTTTACCACAACATCTGGCGGTGGTTGCG
>JBDTRM010000232.1:0-1919 GCA_039931675.1 Bacteroidia bacterium
TGTATTGTAATATCAATAAATGAAAACGTTCTCACATAATGAAAGATTCCTCGTTTCTCGGAATGACAAATACACAGGATATTGTCATGCTGAGGCACGAAGCATCTCTCATCATGTATTGTAATATCAATAAATGAAAACGTTCGCACATAATGAAAGATTCCTCGTTCCTCGGAATGACAAATTTTTAAAAAAATGAAACCCTCTGTATCTCACAATTACTTTGTTTACATAACCACCAATAAGAACAAAAGTGTTCTTTACACCGGTGTAACAAAAGATTTGCGAAGAAGAATGTACGAGCATAAAGAAGATGCCGATGGGCTAAAGAAACATTTTGCAGGGAAATACAATTGTTACAACTTAGTTTATTTTGAGCGATTTCAATTTATTGAACATGCTATTGAAAGAGAAAAAGAAATTAAAGGATGGACGAGGAAGAAAAAAATGGATATGATAAATGAATTTAATAAGGAGTGGAAATTTTTAAATGATGAGGTTGACTGAAAGGTTTTGTTATACCATGGTGAGAGATGCTTCGTTCCTCAGCATGACAGGAACCATAATGAAAGATGCTTCGTACCTCGGAATGACAAATACTTACATAAAAACACAAAACAATGAACAACATCCGCATAACGATATTTGAAGACAACACACAACTGCGCGACAGCTTGTTTAACTTAGTTGACGCAAGTGATGGATTTATTTGTGCCGGTGCATTTGCAAATTGCGAACGTGTTGTACAAAACATTGAGGAAACAAAACCAGATGTTGTATTGATGGATATTGAATTGCCAGTAGTTAGCGGAATTGATGCTGTTAAGTTGATTAAGGAAAAATACCCACACGTTAAAATTCTGATGCAGACAATTTTTGAAGATGATGATAAAATTTTTCAATCAATATGCAACGGTGCCGAAGGATACATTTTAAAAAACACTCCACCCGAAGAAATACTCGAATCCATAAAAGAAATTTATGAAGGAGGCGCTCCCATGACACCTGC
This sequence comes from Bacteroidia bacterium, assembly GCA_039931675.1. Taxonomy (GTDB): domain Bacteria; phylum Bacteroidota; class Bacteroidia; order AKYH767-A; family OLB10; genus JAEUTH01. The sequence continues at coordinate 1,010 of JBDTRM010000232.1, forward strand.
CATTGCACTGAAAGTAATGCGGATGTTTAAAGAAAATCTTTCATCAAAAACCAACGATACATTTGACCTGACTGCGCGTGAAAAAGAAATCTTAAAATTTTTAGTGGAAGGCATGAGTTATAAAATGATTGCTGAAGCCTGTTTCATCAGTATAGAAACCGTGCGCGGTCATATCAAAAATATTTATGAAAAGCTGCAGGTACATTCAAAGGGTGAGGCAGTGGCAAAAGCTATAAAGAGGAATATTGTTTGACAATCACAACCCAAACGTGATCGAATATTTTACAACAACAGTTTGCGAATCAACTAAAGGCATAGTAGGTTTTGCTTCAAGTCTTTTGGTGTTGAGTGATGAATTATACACGATGTACAAATCAGTTCCTTCGTGGGGATTGTAACGTATGCGCAAATTACCACCGTAAGAGTTGCTGATGTTGTCATATTGCGCAAGCAGCTTTACAGAAAATTTACTTGAGAGTGTAAGCATAAAATTTCCTGACACAAGATTACTTTTATATACAGCATCACCATTGTCAGAATAAGCCGAAGGAAGATTTATTCTATTGTACTCATAGACTAATCCAAAGCGGAAGAACCGGTTGATAATATAATTGAAGGATGGATTAGCGGTGAAAATTTTTCCTCCATAATAATCACCATATCTTGTAAAGAGCGCTGCTGTATAACTTTTTGCTTCATCATAAGTAAAATTAACATCGTTGGCAAACATGTGGTAGTAACCTGGCGGCACATTGATATGATCATTAAGCGAATTGCTTTCGTACAAGCGATCTTCCATATATTCTGCTACAGTTCCATTAATTGAAGAACCTTTTTTTCTATCAATACCCGCCTGAAGATTTATAAATTTAGTTTCAGTTAACTGCGAATTTATTTTCCACCGGTAATC
>JBDTRM010000233.1:0-6768 GCA_039931675.1 Bacteroidia bacterium
CTGAAGGTGACACTGTGCTTACTTTAAAACAATTAACACCAGTGCGATTGATAAAAAATAAATTTTATACTGAGGTAGCCGAAGCCGAGTCGCGCGGAGCAAGCGCTGAGGAGTTGAAAATTCTGCTGGGACGCGCACGCGCGAAGAAAGGTATGTTTGAAGGCAACTTAGAAGAAGGTGAATTAGAAATTGGCCAGGTATGTGCCGCAATACACGATATAAAACCTGCCTCTGAAGTTTTAAAAACTATATGGCATGAATTTTTAACTCAAAAAGAAAAGTTAATCTCAACATAATTATATTTAGCTCTTTAAATTTTTATAACCCACTATTAATAATAACATCATTACATGAGTAAACTAAAAAAAATTATCAAAAAAACATTACGGATTAATTCCGATCATAAACTTTCTCCTCTCAAAAACATAGTGCAGGTGGGATCAAAATTTCATGGCTATTATGTGCCCGAAAATTTTCTTAACCAGTCGTCAATATGTTATTGCATTGGTGCAGGCGAAGACATTTCGTTCGACACTGAACTTGTGGTACGTTACGGCTGCCGTGCAATTATTTTTGATCCAATGCCCGAAGGAAAAAATCATTACGACAAGCTTGTAGCCAACACTTTGAGCAATAAAAAAATGGCTACGAATAATGATGAATCAGGGTTTGAGTATCGCATAAATTCTGAACAATTAAAGCGTACAACATTTTTAAACATTGGCGTTTGGGATAAGAAGGAGGTGATTAAATTTTACAAACCTGCAAAAGAGGATTATGCTTCACACTCGGTGGTTAACCTGCAAAAAACCGATGATTTTATAGAAGCACAGGTTGATCGCCTTTCTAATATTATGAAGGATTTAAATCATAACTGCGTTGATCTTGTTAAAATGGAAATTGAAGGTGCAGAGTATAAAGTGATTGATACGATACTTGAAGATAAGTTGAATGTGAAAATGATTTTAGTTGAGTTTGATGAAGTGCATTTTAAAAAAGGATTGGGTTACCTGATGCGGATAAAAAAATCATCCGATAAAATTATTAAAGCCGGTTATAAAATGGTTCACTCTACCCACATGTATAAAAGAACATTTGTAAGAAATGATGTCTATGAACAACTTAAAAAACTTGAAAACAATATAGCAACAACCAACAAAGAACTTGTTGAAGTTTAAAATCAAAAAAAAATTTTTATTTGAGATAAAATAGCTCAAACTGGCGGCTGCCTGTGTTGGTGTTTTTTTCACCAACCACTTACAGCACCTCCCGATGGTTGGTAAAAAACACCAGGCATGCGAATAACATTTAATTTTTTTCAACTCCCGGTTCGCATTATTATATATTTTTGGGCGTGATGCTCAACAAAACTATCCGGTTCATTTCAATAATAATAATTCCATTGCTAACCTGGGGTGTATTCCATCATGCGTCAGGGGATGCCGTTTTTCCAATTGTTCCAATTCCGCAACAAACTGAATTTGAACAGGACCCCATTCCGGCTGGCGACACATTAATCTGCACCATTCCATTTAAAAAAGCAGGCAACCTTATTCTTATTGAAGGTGATGCAGATAATCAAAAGGGGAGTTTCATTTTGGATACCGGTGCTCCTCGTTTAGTGCTTAACCTTACTTACTTCAGAGATGTAAAAGCTCGCTCGCAAACCGCAGCAGGAGGCATTTCAGGAGGCATTGCAAATATAATGCAAACCACAGTACAAAACTTTAAAGTAGGAAACTATAAATACAAAAACATTGATGCCGATGTAGTAAGTCTCGGCCATATTGAAGATCATATTGGAGTAAAAGTTTTAGGCCTGATAGGTGTAAATATGCTAAAGAGTTTTACTGTAATGATTGATTACAAATCCAACCTGATTAAAATAAAACTTCTCAAAAGAAAAGATAAATTTTGTTTCAGGAAAATGCTTTTGAAAGATACAGCGTCCTATCAAACAATGCAGATCAGGCTGTACTACAATAAGCTGATTGTTGCCGGTTTGATGTCAGGCAAAAAGCTTAATTTTATCATTGATACAGGTGCAGAGTCAAATGTAATTGACAGCCGGTTGCCCGATGCAGTGTTAGAAAAAATTAATGTAACAGGAAGAATTTTACTCAGCGGTTCATCTTATAAAAAGGTGGAAGCGTTAAACGGAAATGCAGAAGGGCTATCGTTAAGCGGTATCCCCATTAATAATCTTCCTGTTATAGTCACTAATCTTAAAGATATGTGTTTCGCATTTGATTTTTGTATTGACGGCATGTTGGGATTCGATTTTCTTTCACTTCATATCGTTGAAATAAATTTTGCTAACAGGGAAATGTATTTATGGAATTGATAATGGCAAACTTGAAAAATATCTTTTACAAATCACTGATTGCAGTAATCGTTTTGTTTACGGTTACATCGGTTAAATGTTTTGCACAGAATAAATGCATGCTTAAAAATGGCGGAATGCATATTGTAATCAACCGCCATCAAACTGTGGCATCGCTTGATAGTTTTCTTACCCGCTATAATTTAACTGATCTTGATGTTAAGGATTATTATCGTCCCACAATGACAGATTCACTTAAAGCAAAAGGCTGGACGATATTAAGTTTAACACAAGATGAAATAACAATTTCCAAAACCCTGAATGCACTTGAAGGATTTAAAGATCCTCAAAACACAATACTTATCAGCAATAAAAACAATTCACCAATTGATTTTCCAAAACTCAGTGAGGAAACAGTATTCGGTTACAACCGGTTTGTCAGCAAGCCTGATTATGCAGTCAGGAATTCAGAAGTTGCATTTTTTCTTCGCGGTCATACTAATGCAAAAAGAGTTTTAATCTCAGGCACTTTTAATAACTGGAGCACTTCATCGGGTATTATGATAAAACGTGATAATGGATGGGTGTTAAATATTCCGCTCAACCCTGGCAAGTATTGGTACAAATTTATTGTTGATGACAACTGGATTTATGACGAAGACAACCAGAACAAAGAGCCTAATGAGTTTGAAGATTATAACAGTGTTTATTATTGCTGCAACTACACCTTTAAATTGAATGATTATGCAAATGCAAAACGTGTTTACCTGACAGGCAGCTTTGTTGATTGGGATAAAAACAAATTGCGTATGATTAAAACGGATAAAGGTTGGGAGTTTCCCGTTTACCTCACTAACGGAACCTATACGTACAAGTTTCTTGTAGATGGAAAATGGGTCGCAGATCCTCTAAATCCAAACAAAGTCAGTGATGAAAACGGTGGCTACAATTCAGTTTTAACCCGCGGTACTTTTTATACTTTTAAATTAAAAGGATACCCGAATGCTAAACAGGTAGTATTATCAGGCACCTTTAATAACTGGAAAGAAGGAGAACTGCTGATGAAAAAATCAGATGACGGCTGGCAGTTGCCTTATGTAATGCGACCGGGTAATTATGAGTATAAATTTATTGTTGACGGTAACTGGATTACAGACCCTTCAAATAACAAGATCACAAAAAATGATCAGCAAACTTTTAATTCAATCATTGTTATTAAACCGAATTACACTTTTCATTTAAAGGGGCATAAAGAAGCTAAAAACGTTACAGTGGCAGGAGATTTTAATACCTGGAATGATTACGGCTATCCTATGTCATTTATAAATAACGAATGGGTATTACCGGTTTATTTAAGCTCCGGCAAGCACACTTATAAATTTATTGTGGATGGTAATTGGATACTTGATCCCGGAAATAAGTTATGGGAAAATAATGAATACGGAACAGGGAATTCGGTGATTTGGATTGATAAAAAGTAGAGAAAATTTATTTCTCAATCCCATCCAAATTCATCCCTGCAAACTCCTGCTGTGCTTTCATCCTTTCCCAATCATTAAAGCCATTAGCTACTGCTTTTTGTAATTCAGCTTTTGCTGCATCAAAATTTTTTGCACGCGCATTAAGCATTGCTGCAAAATAATATGCTTCTGAATTTGTCGGATCAATTATTTTATAAAGCGAAATATATTTTGCTGCTGTTTCATTATCACCTGTGTTTAATGCACGGTTGCTGAAGGAATAACTTGCAAGGCTTAGATAACTTATCACACGTTTATACATGGCACCATCTGCATTTTTCGCATTGGCTTGCTTATTCAAATCATTTATAGTTGATTTCCAGAAAGCCTCATCGGGGTTTTGCTGTAGTGCAGATGCAAGATTTGATTTTACATTTTTTTCACGCTCTAATAATGAATTGTAATCGGCTAATTGTTTCTGATAAACAGGTGATTTTTTTATCTCTATCATTGCCTCAGCATACTTTCCCGCCAAATCAGAAATACCCTGATTAAGATAATTTACCATTAGCTTATTTTCATCAGCAAGAGCCAATAAATTATTTTCTTTCTTTAAGCGATCAATTTTTTTATCGTGCAATGCCATAAAATCATCACGTATTTTTTTATTAAAAACGGCTGTTGAATCTTTCACTGCATTAAACTCAAACCATGTAAAAGCATCATGCATGGTTTCGAGCGGACACCATTCATGCTTACCAGCAAACATTAATAGCTGATGCTTAATTGTTGATTGATCTAACTGTTGATTAAGAGTTACCAATTCCGTCATGTTCATATCACCCGTTCCTGCCATACCGATAAAATTAAAATTGCCAGATGGCGCCTGTTGCTGTGTTTCAGGAAATCCGGCACTGTTAGCAATCACTCCTGCAATGTTGCTATTGTTTAATGCAATGTAACTTGCAACCTTGGCGCCACCGGAAAAACCTGCTGTGTAAATTCTTTTTTGATCAAACTTTATTCTTTGCGATGCATCAACAAAAAGTGTTGACCATATTTGTGATGTTGTATTCCAGTCGTTCCCGTTTTTTGAATTATAGCTTCCTATTAAAATAAAATTAAATTCATCAGCCAGCTTTTTATATTTAGTCAATGGAAGTGTTGGATCACCATGTGCATCAAAAAAGAAGATGATGGGTCTTGGGGTGTTGGGTGCTTGGGTGTTCGGAAGGTACAGGGCAAAGCTTTTTGACGGATCATTTTTACATAAAATATTGGGGAGAATTTCTCCCTGCTTAAATGAATCAGGAACAATTGCAGCAGTTGAAACAATTGAATCCACAGGAGTTGCAGCATTATCTTGTTCCGTTGATTTTTTTGTACCGCAAGCTATAACAAAGAGCAAAAGAAATATGTATGTGGAATTTTTTTTCATCCTGAATTATGGTGTTGATAATGAAACCTGCAATATTTTTCCGTTAAAATACTTTGAACCGTTTATAGCAAAATCATAAATATATTTTGCCATTTCATCAGGTTGCAGCGGTGCTTCATAACCCGGAAATGCCGCGCTTAACATTTCAGTTTGCACTGAACCTAAAGCAAGACAATTAACGGCTATATTTTTTTCTTTAAATTCTTCAGCCATACATTCGGTGAGAACACTCAATGCACCTTTGCTGCTGCTGTAAGCGCTTAATCCTGCAAATTTACTTGTGCCCTGCACACCACCCATGCTGCTTATATTTACTATGTGAGTTCGTGTACTTTTATTTTCAAGCCACGGCATCAAAGTGCGAACCAGCCTTGCAACACCAATAACATTTACAGTATAGGTAGTGAGCCAGTCAGCATCGGTAAGCTGATCAAAAGGTTTTTTAATGAGGCAGCCGGCATTATTAATCAGCACATCAATTTGCTCAAGCTGGTAGTCATCAATTACATTTTTAATTTTATTTTGATCAAAATGTTCGATATCCATTTCTAATATCATCAGCCGTGCTGCCGGGTTTCTGCGATAAACCTCATCATGCAGTTTTTTCATTTTCTCCACATTACGCGACAAGCAGATAACCCGGTTATGATAAGTAGCTGCAAAAAGCAACGCTGTTTGATAACCTATTCCTGTGCTTGCTCCTGTGATAACGATATTCATAATTTAATTAGAAGTTAATTGATGTGAGTGTATTGTAAAAAGGCAGATATTCATAAAATCATCACGAATCTCAAAACTATAAACTCCAATCTTTTTTATACGTTTGCGGAACAAATAAAACAAAATCATGCGAAGCCTGCTATTAACCATTGTAATTATATTTTCAATCTCATTTAACCTGGTCGCACAGGTGCCACCCGAAGTTCCGACAGGTGATCCGCCACCGGCACCAAAAAAATCGTTTGGAGAACGTTTGGTTTTTGGTGGTTTTCTCGGAGCACAGTTTGGAACCAATACGCAGGTAAATATTTCGCCAATTATTGGTTACAGGGTAACTGAAAAGCTTACTGCTGGTGTTGGTATTACTTACATTTATTATAAGTATGAATATTACACGGGTTACAATCAAACCTATACAGAGGAAGATCATATTTTTGGAAGTAGTTTATGGGGTGAATACCGGGTGATTCCTCAAGCTTTTATACACGTTGAACCTGGTTTACTAAACCTTTCTGTTCCAAAACTAGATCCTTATGGTTATTACCATGGCGATACATACCGCAAAAATATTTACACCTTTTTAGTAGGTGGCGGTTACTACCAGGCTATTGGTAGCAATGCAGGTATGCAATTTTCTATTCTGTGGGATTTGGTTGAAGACATGTATTCGCCTTATCAAAATCCGATTATCAGGATTGGATTTGCTGCAGGATTTTAAATATTCTATGTAAACTGATTTGTCTTTTTGTTTCCATGGTTGTCGGGTATCGGGATGTTGAACTGACACCTTTGGTGAGTCGCATTATCATAAGTTATTTGCTGTAAAT
>JBDTRM010000234.1:0-4516 GCA_039931675.1 Bacteroidia bacterium
CGCAAAGCGGTGTTTGTGCAATTCATCAAACACATTTTAGGAATAACTATTTTAGAAACATTTCCCGAAACAGTTTCAAAGGCATTTGATAATTTTATTGCAACACACACTTATCTTACAAGCCGGCAATTGCAGTTCTTAGATTTGCTTCGCAAATTCATTATTGAAAACGGGGCATTGTCAAAGAAAAATTTAATTGAATCACCGTTCACACTTTTGCATCCCGAAGGAATCAGGGGCATCTTCAATCAAAAAGAGATTGAAGAAATTTTATCATTCACCGAAAAACTAATTGCAGCATAATGAAAAACATTAAACCAAATTTCAACTACCCCGAATTCGGTGTAATTAAATATGGCAGATTCGTCACAATTAAAGGAATCGAATTCACCCCCTTTGAAATGGAAGAAAAAAATGAATATACTTTTAAACGCATCGAATTCGATGCGTTTAAAAACAATTAAAATTTAATCTTAACAAATTCAGTAACATTAAAAACAAAAAGTAAAATGACGAAAAGTAAGACCATCAATGTAAAAGGGACTGAGATTACCATTTTTCAAAATGAACAATCTGACTATATTTCACTTACTGATATTGCCAGATACAAAGATTTAGAAAGAACGGAAACCATTATTCAAAACTGGATTCGGAACAGAAATACCATTGAATTATTGGGCTTTTGGGAGCAATTATATAACCCTGATTTTAAACACATCGAATTCGATGTGTTTAGAAAACAAGCTGGCTTAAACAGTTTTACTTTAAACCCGAAACAGTGGATAGAGAAAACTAATGCCATTGGGATAATTTCAAAATCTGGCAGATATGGTGGCACCTTTGCTCATAAAGATATTGCCTTTGAATTTGCCTCTTGGATTTCCATTGAGTTCAAGTTATACATCATCAAAGAATTTCAACGCCTTAAAGCAGATGAAAACGACAGGTTAAAATTAGAATGGAATTTACAAGGCACTTTAGCCAAAGTAAATTACCGCATTCATACCGATGCTATCAAAGAAAATTTAGTTCCACCAACACTTTCAAAAGACAAAATAAATTTTGTGTATGCCGATGAAGCTGATATGTTGAACATGGCTTTGTTTGGCATGACTGCAAAACAATGGAGAGATGCAAAACCCGAAAACCGAAGGCAACATTCGTGATGCTGCAAACATTGAACAGTTAGTGGTATTAAGCAACATGGAAAGTATCAATTCAGTTTTGATTCATCAAAATTTAAAACAGAGTGAACGATTAGTGCAGTTAAATAAAATTGCCATCACTCAAATGAAATCTTTACTTGGAAATAAAAAACTGAACAAATTAAAATAGAAAATCATTGGCTCTTTTCATGAGTTGTTAAAACAATTGACACATAAAGTAATAATGTTGCAAAGCATCTCAACAATAAAATCGCTTGTTGAAAAAACACAGTCAGGCATTTTCAATCAAAAAGAGATTGAAGAAATTTTATCATTCACCGAAAAACTAATTGCAGCATAATGAAAATCTAAAGTGAAATGGAAAAGCAAATAGCAATAAAAATATTTGAAAGTAAAAAAGTAAGAACGCTTTGGGATGAAGCGGATGAGAAATGGTATTTGTCAATTGTAGATGTAATTGCAGTGCTTACTGACCAACCCAATTTTCAGAGTGCAAGAAACTACTGGAAGGTACTGAAACAGCGCCTTGCAAAAGAGGGAAATGAAACGGTTACAAATTGTAACCAGCTGAAAATGGAAGCAGAAGAGAGTGATAAAAATTTATATTCAAAAAATATTATACAATGAAACAAGAAACAGCAATTAAAATCTTTGAAGAGAAAAAGGTAAGAACGCTCTGGAATGAATCGGAAGAAAAATGGTATTTTTCTATTATTGATGTAATAGAAGTTTTGACAAATAATGAAAGACCAAGAAAGTATTGGAGTGATTTAAAGGCCAAGCTGAAAAAGGAAGGAAGTGAACTGTCCGAAAAAATCGGACATTTGAAATTACAGGCGGAAGACGGCAAAATGCGGATAACCGATGTTGCCGGCACCGAACAACTTTTTCGTCTCATACAATCAATTCCATCACCAAAAGCAGAACCTTTTAAACTTTGGTTGGCACAAATTGCTGCTGAAAGATTAGACGAAATGCAAGACCCCGAACTAACTATTGACAGGGCTTTAAAAGAATATCTGCAATTGGGCTATTCCGAAAACTGGATTAACCAACGATTGAAAAGCATTGAAATTAGAAAAGAATTAACCGATGAATGGAAAAAAAGAGGATTGAAAGAAGGCGTTCAATTTGCAACGCTTACTGATATTATTACCAAAGCATGGAGTGATAAAACAACTAAGGAATATAAAATTCTAAAAGGGTTGAAGAAGGAAAACCTTCGGGATAACATGACCAACACCGAACTCATTTTAAACATGCTTGCAGAAGCTTCAACAAAAGATATTTCGCATGCAACCAACCCAAAAGATTTTGTAGCAAGTAAAAAAGTAGCGAAGCAAGGTGGTGAAGTAGCAAGGGTTGCACGAAAACAATTGGAAGCGCGTACCGGAAAAAAAGTCGTTACATCTTTAAATGCCAAAACCGTTTTACAATTGAATATGAAAAACAGCAACAAGAATAAAAAATAATTGCAGCATAATATGGCAAAGAAAAAAATATTCATCAGCAGTGTGCAGGCAGAGTTTGTTCACGAACGAAAAGCACTGCATGAGTACATCACTTCCGATCCTTTATTAGGCAAATTCTTTGAACCTTTTTTGTTTGAATTGTTGCCTGCCGTGGATCAAAGAGCAGACAATTTGTATCTGCATGAAGTGGAACATTGCGACATTTATTTAGCACTGCTTGGTAAGGATTATGGGTTTAAAAATAAATCCGGTATTTCTCCCACAGAAATGGAGTTTGATCGCGCTACAGCATTTCATAAAATACGTTTGGTTTTTCTTACTACCCATGCTAATAATAAACGACACAGTAAAGAAGTAAAGTTTATTGACAAAGCGCAGAAAGTATTGACTCGCAAAAAATTCAGTTCCATTGATGAATTGAAGGCTGCTGTTTATGCTTCCCTGGTTCGCTACCTGGAAGAAAAGGAAATCATTCGCACCAGTCCTTTTGATGTTAGTGTTAACGACCTTGCAAAACCCGGTGATATTGACGCTGAGAAAGTGAAACAATTTGTTCGCATTGCACAATCAAGGCGAGGATTTCCTTTAAAGGAGTCTGCATCAAAGGAAAAAATTCTTACCCATCTGAACTTGATGCAGGGTAAGCGAATTACAAATGCTGCATTGCTTCTTTTTGGCCATGCACCACAGCGTTTTTTTATTAACTCCGAAGTGCGATGTGCTTCCTTTCACCGCACCATTGTTGAAAAGCCAATACCTTCTTATAAAGTTTTTAAAGGAACTGTTTTTGAATTGGTTGATCAGGCGCTCGATTTTGTACTGTCAAAATTGGATTACCGCATTGGCACCCGCGCACAACATACACAGATACCCGGCAGTTATGAAATTCCTAAAGAAGCAATCGCGGAAGCTATTGTAAATGCCATTGCCCACCGCGATTACACTAATAATGCCAGTGTTCAGGTGATGTTGTTCAAGGACCGCCTGGAAATATGGAATCCCGGCACGCTGCCTTTGGGATGGACTACTGCAAAACTTAAAGAATTACATACTTCTGTACCCGCTAATCCTTTACTTGCCGAACCCATGTATTTGTCAGGATATATTGAACGGTTGGGTACCGGAACATCCGATATCGTTCAAAAAACCTTAGCTGCCGGACTTAAAGAACCTGAGTTTATCCAGGCTGAAGATTTTAAAACTATAATCTATCGACCAAGTACCGGCCAAGCTACCGACCAAGCTACCGACCAAGCTACCGACCAAGCTACTGAATTAGTAAAGCGGCTGCTTTTAGTTGCTGAAGAGACAAACTCAAGGCAGCAATTTATGGACTTGCTCGGCTTAAAACATATATCATCATTTCGGGAAAATTACCTGGCACCCTCATTAGCAGGCGGTTATATTGAGCTTACTATACCTGAAACGCCAAATCATCCCAACCAACTTTACCAACTGACTAAAAAAGGTGTATCCTTAAAAAACAATTTGCTATCTCTCATTTCTCCTATCACCACCCCGCAAGATACCCCGCAAGTTACCCCGCAAGTCAAACAACTTGTTGAAATAACAGAGGGTGAAATGTCGAGGGATGAACTACAGGCTGCACTTGATTTAAAAGATAGAGGGCACTTCAGAAAATCGTATTTAAATGAAGCATTGCAATTTGAAATTATTGAAATGACTTTACCGGATAGCCCCACCAGCAGTAATCAGAAATACCGACTTACCGCTAAAGGCAAGGCTTTACAAAAACAATTGAAAAACAAAAAGAAATAATGCTACAAAACAACTCCGCTTTAAAGTCTCTTATTGATAAACTCTGGCAAAACTTCTGGGAAGGAGGCATTGCAAATCCCTTGACTGCCATTGAGCAAA
>JBDTRM010000235.1:0-20088 GCA_039931675.1 Bacteroidia bacterium
CTGCTGTTACCGGGGCTACTACCTACACTTTACAATACCGTGTATCAGGCGGAGCACTTACTACAGTTGGAAATCTTACAACTACTTCAAAAGCATTAAGCGGTTTAACTGCTGCAACACTTTACGATTACCACGTGAAAGCGGTGTGCAGCGGAGTTAGTTCAACATATTCTGCATATTCGCATTTTACTACACTAACTTCCGGTGGTGGAAGTTGTGTAATCCCTGATCCTTATGAACCGAATGGTGCTAATACATCGGCCAAACCTATTGCAGTTAATACGCTTATTTACGGTCTTATTTATAACGCTACTGATATAGATTGGTTTTCGTTTGCAACAACAACTGCCGCTCCAAAAATCAAAGTGGTTCTTAACGCCTTGCCGGCAGATTATGATGTGGCTCTTTATAATTCAGCAGGAGCTCTTTTAGGCTTTTCACAACTTAGCGGAACTGCTGCCGAAACAATTATTTATAATGCTGCCACTACAGGTGCAACTTATTATGTGCAGATATACGGATACAATGGTGTGTTTAGCAAAACTGCCTGCTATCATTTAAAAGCTAATACCCGCGCCTTAGATTACAGGTTAGGGGATGCACAAGATGCCGATGTTGAACACACAGGCGATGTAAGCTTGTATCCAAACCCTGCCAATGATCAGTTAACTGTAAGCTTAACGAGTGATGCAAATCAAACTTCACACATTAGTATAATTGATATGTTAGGTCACACAGCATTGTCAACCGAAAGCGAATTGAGCGAGGGCGACAATAAAGTTGAAATTGATTTAACCACATTGCAAAACGGTGTTTACTTTGTTCAGGTTATATGTAACGGAGATAAGACCATGCAGAAATTGGTAGTGAATAAATAAATTTTGAATTATCATATTATTAAAGAGGCTGTCTTGTAAAAGGCGGCCTTTTTTTGCATCCTATGACAAATGGAAAGAGATTTGACAAAGTTCACAGAGCTTAGTTGCAAATGAGATTTCATGACAATAAAAAAGTAAAAATTTTTCTTCCCCATAATTGATTTATTAAATCAATAGCTTGTTGTAATATTATTATCACTAATTTTGTCATCACAATATTTGAGAAACAGCAGCGTCAACATCGCATTAAAATTTGTCCCCATTTTTATAATTAACAGGTGTCGTTCAATAAATTTTTAAAAAATAATTGTTGGAATTAAATTTCTAATCAAAGAATACTTTAAGTTAGCAGCGAAAGATTTAGTAATTATGCAGAACTAAATGAGTAGTTGATACGTTAGTAAATAAATCAGTTTTTATTTTATCATTTAATCAATAAAATTCATGGAAGCAAAATTCTCACCGAGGGTAAAAGATGTAATCACCTACAGTCGCGAAGAGGCATTGCGGCTGGGTCATGACTACATCGGCACTGAACATCTTTTATTAGGTTTGATTCGCGAGGGCGAAGGCATGGCGATTAAATTTTTAAAAACCATGAACATTAACCTTGTTGAATTACGCAGAACCGTTGAAAATTCGGTGAAGGGCAGTTCGGGCAATGTTTCAAATCTCAACAACATTCCGCTAACCAAGCAGGCGGAGAAAGCTTTGAAGATAACTTATCTTGAGGCAAAAATTTTTAAAAGCGAAGTGATAGGCACCGAGCATCTTTTACTTTCAGTATTAAAAGATGACGACAACATTGCAACGCAGATTTTAAATCAGTTTGGTGTTTCTTATGATGTTGTGCGCGAAGAGATGGATCAGTTCAGAACTAATTTCAGGGCTGATGCTTCGCAATCAGGCGAAGATGATCCTTATGCAAAAGATGAGGAAGGGCCGGGATATAATCAGCCGAAAAAGCCGGGCGATACCAAATCAAAAACACCTGTATTAGATAACTTTGGCCGCGATCTTACCAAGAGTGCCGAAGAAGGAAAGTTAGATCCTATTGTAGGCCGCGAGAAAGAGATTGAACGCGTTTCACAAATTTTATCACGCAGAAAGAAAAACAACCCGATACTTATTGGTGAGCCTGGTGTAGGTAAATCGGCCATTGCCGAAGGACTTGCATTGCGAATCATACAGCGCAAAGTTTCGCGCGTCTTGTTTGGTAAGCGCATTGTAACACTTGATTTGGCATCGTTGGTTGCAGGTACAAAATATCGCGGTCAGTTTGAAGAGCGTATGAAAGCTGTAATGAATGAATTGGAAAAATCACCTGATGTTATTTTATTTATTGATGAAATTCATACCATAATAGGTGCAGGTGGCGCATCGGGTTCATTAGATGCTTCCAATATGTTTAAGCCTGCATTGGCGCGTGGAGAAATACAATGTATCGGTGCAACCACATTGGATGAATACCGTCAGTATATTGAAAAAGACGGAGCATTAGACAGGCGTTTTCAAAAAGTGATTGTTGATCCTACTTCGGTTGATGAAACAATAGAGATATTGAATAATATCAAAGATCGTTACGAAGATCACCATCATGTTAACTACACACCTGAGGCAATTAAGGCCTGTGTAAAATTGACAGCACGTTATATAACAGATCGCTTTCTACCTGATAAAGCAATTGACGCATTGGATGAAACAGGATCGCGTGTGCATTTGAAAAATATTCATGTTCCTGAAAATATTATTGAACTTGAAGCAAAAATTCAGGATGTAAAAACTGAAAAGAATAAAGTGGTTCGCAGTCAGAAGTATGAAGAAGCAGCTCGTCTTCGCGACAGCGAAAAACAATTGATAGATCAGTTGGAAGTTGCGAAACGTGCATGGGAAGAGGAAACAAAAAATCAACGATACACAGTTAGCGAAGATAATGTGGCCGAAGTAGTGGCCATGATGAGTGGCATACCAGTTACAAGAATTGCGCAGGCCGAAACTGCACGTCTTATAAAAATGCCCGAAGAATTGCAGGGTAAAGTAATAGGACAGGATGAAGCCATCAGGAAAGTTGTTAAAGCGATTCAACGAAACCGCGCAGGATTAAAGGACCCGAACAAGCCGATAGGTTCCTTTATTTTCCTTGGACCTACAGGGGTGGGAAAAACAGAACTTGCCAAAGTATTAGCTCGTTATTTATTTGACTCTGATGATGCATTGATTCGCATTGACATGAGCGAGTACATGGAAAAATTTGCTGTGAGCCGTTTGATTGGCGCACCTCCCGGATACGTAGGTTATGAAGAAGGTGGACAATTAACCGAAAAAGTAAGACGCAAGCCTTATGCAGTAGTGTTGCTTGATGAAATAGAAAAAGCGCATCCTGATGTATTCAATTTATTATTGCAGATGTTAGATGACGGACAATTAACAGACAGCCTTGGTAGAAAAATTGATTTCAAAAACACAATTATTATCATGACTTCCAACATTGGTTCGCGCCAGTTGAAAGACTTCGGGCAAGGTGTTGGATTTACTACTTCGGCAAAGTCAAATCAAATTGATGATCATGCCAAAGGTGTAATTGAAAGTGCGCTGAAAAAAGCATTTGCTCCTGAGTTCTTAAACCGTATTGATGATGTGGTTATATTCAACAGCCTGAGCAAGGAAAATATCTTTAAGATTATTGATATTGAATTAGAAGGTTTGTACAAACGTGTAAGCGAATTAGGTTACAAGCTTACTTTGAAAGATGAGGCGAAAGAGTTTTTATCAGAAAAAGGATATGATCAGAATTTTGGAGCACGCCCATTGAAACGCGCTATACAAAAACATGTTGAAGATCTTTTGGCCGAAGAAATTATTAAAAGCGAATTGACCGAAGGTGATGCAATTGATCTTTCATTTGATAAAGAAAGCAATTCACTAAAAGCTATCATCACCAAACCTTCTACTCCTGTTGTTCCAAAGAAGAAAAAGAAGGAAGAGAGTTAATCCCAAATATTTCATTGCAAAAAAAAATGGCCGGTAATCATCGGCCATTTTTTTTGAATATCAGAGTTTACTCCACAGGATAATAAATATCGGTTTGCCATTTGGCTGTATCTTTTTCCGTCATGGGATCAGTAATATATGTTTCCCATGGGCTGCCTTTTATTTTCAAACCTTTTGTTTTAATGTAAGCATTAGCGGCACCGTATCCTTGTCCTGTACCTTCGTAACTTCCGAAATAATGCGCCACAACTGCCTTGGTAGCAATCATTTCATTATAGGTAATCTTATCATCGGTTTTACCAACTTTATCAACTTGAATACCAGGTTCCATGTCAAAATAATTTTCATGATAATCATGATAAATTGCAAATGGGGCACCGGCTTCTTTTAAGCCTTGCTTTTTCATCACCTTTCCTATTTCTCCATAACATTTCCCTATTTTCATTCCGATGGTTGCATTGCTTGCTGTATCACGCATGCTCATATAATGCATGGCAGGCGCATCAACTTCTTCAACTTTAATATCGCTTGCAGTTGTTTTGGCTTCGGCAACATGTTGTTCAACAAGAGCCTTAATTTTTGCAAGTCCATGCTCAAAATCAGGTGCAATCATTTTTTCCATCATAGGCGACATGATACGTGAAAAGAATGGGAGTTCACCTTTATCACCCCACGTAACTTTTGTGCCTTCAGGAGTTTCTTCAAATGAAAAATAAGTTCGGGAAGTCATCCCCATATCAGCAAAAAACAAATCGTTTTCAATTGTTTTATTCTGCACTGTTGTAATTCTTGTAAGCGAACCTTTGCCAACATCTTTCTTAGTGCTTTCCCACTCATATTTATAACCCGGCTCACCAATAGTTCCGGTTACAGTAATTTTCATCGCAGTATCTTTTTCTTTCCATGGACTCCATGTTTGCCATTGATTAAAATCATTAATTGGTTCAAATGCCACATCAACCGGTGCTTTGATTGTAATGCTCCTGTTAATGTCAAATGTTTTTGGAAATACTGCGCACAGTATTACATACAAGCCAATTAATATGGCAATAATTGATAGAATAATTTTCACTGCTTTCATAATGAATAGGGTTTTAAGGTTATCTGAATAATTGTTTCATTGTAAAACTTTCTCGTCAAAAATAAAATGCAATTGTTAGAAAACAACTGTAATTGTTCCTTTTGTTTCAAGGGGATAGGTGGGATTGGTATCAAAGATGGTTGCTTCGGCAGCCTGCTTCGCTTTAGTCATAAGATATTGCGAGGTGGTGTTAGTTCCTTCGCCACCCGGTTCAGCTTTTGTAACACGACCATATTTATCCACTGATACATTAACCACCACTATACCTTTATCCTGTGTAAGAATTTTCATATCAGGATTTTTTACGATTTTTCTTCCCGGCACATCGGCAGTTACTGTACCTGATGGCAGATTGGTTTTAGTTTCAACTGCTTTTGAAGCTAAGTTTTCATCGAAATAAATTAAACTTATTTCATCGGTCTTATAACCTTTGGTGCCACCGGCTTTCAAACTTACATTAACTACATCGTTACTCATTGAAGTAACTTTTCCGCTAACGCGTTCGCCATTTTTAAGCACTACTACATTTTGTGCATTTGCAAATAAAGCACTGCTGATTACAATTACAGCTAAGATGATTTTTTTCATTTTATTTTTTGATGATTTGTTCCGATGCATCGGAATGATATGATGATAGTTCGACTTCGCTCACTACACGTTTGATAACACGATAGATGGCAACGAGGTAAAAGTAAACTTAATTTCATTTTTCAGAAATGAATTGTACCTGTAGTTTACAAGTTCTATATTGACAGGACTTTAAGTTTCCTCAGAAATGCATTGCACTCTCTACCCTCTGTTTCAATTCCCTGAAAAATTTATTTCGCTCGCGTTCATTCACCACGCTGATCAATGACGATTTACGCATGAGGTTATCAAAAGTTTTTTTTGCAAAACCTGTAAATCGTTCGTCTTGTGTGGTCATAAAGTTAAGCACACCATGCGTTACATAAGATCGGCTTTCATTATTGCATGTTACAAGAATGGTATTATCGCCTAAAAATACGCCATTTGCAAACATCCTGAACTCAGCATCCTGTTCAGCAGGTGTGGTGCCATGTAAAAATTTTTTGCCTGTTTCGGCTTGCGATTCTATGTGTGCTATGAGTGTAATAAGCTGTTCGTATAATAATTCAGCAGTAGCTTTTTTAGCAATGATTCCCGATTCATAATAAAAACCTATTTGTCTTATTGTGCTGTTAATGGTTTCAAGATTCCATATTTCAATGGATGGTATGCGGCAATATGCAGCGGTGATTTTTTTTCCTGTATCAAGCAGCGGTTGCATAAGGTCATGCTCCTCGAAAGAAATTTTATTGTACTCATCATATTGCAGTAAAAACTGCATCCATACAAAATATTTAAAAGCGGCAAGCTCAGTAAATTGATAATAATGAAACGGGGGAATATCTTTAGTGTCAATAAAAATTTTCGCACCGGGTAATGATGCGATTTCATCAAGGTTTGATAAAATGTTGCCAAGATATTTACTGAAATCAAAATTGGTTTTATCTAAGTAATTTCCATGAAATATAGTGGTATCGCTTTTGAAGTTCATCAGCTGGTCAAGCGAAATTTTATACACTTCGCATAGCTTTTGCAACTCTTCAAACAGCAATTGTTTTTCACCGCGTATTCTTCGGTAAGCACTGTCAGCACCTATTTTAAATAATTCCTGCACCACTTCATTCAGTGATTGATGTGCTGATAACTTTGACTTAATTATTTTAAATAATTCCTGCTGTAAGGCTGATGAATCCATAATTTAATTTTCGATGATTGCGTGCGGCTGCGCCCTTCAGGGCAGGGGTGAGCAAGTCAATTTTCTTTATTGAAATTCCGTAATGTTAAAAAATATTTTCTCACAAAACCGTAAACGATGTTCAGTTGAACTTTTGATTATTGATTAATCACAAACATATATAGCAATTGATGCCAATTATTAAATAATGCAGTAATAATTACCGGTAAGGTTTTTTTCAATTATGATCTACCTATTTATCAATCGAGTTTTGACTTCGATAAACAAATTAATGTTTAACAATTAAAACTAAAACAATATGACAACAATTAAGAAAATCAAAATGGTAATTGCAGCATTGTTAATTACTTCAGGCGCTTATCCGCAAAATCAATTGCCCACCCTTGCAGTCATAAGCATTGACAGCAAAGGCATAGAGCACGACAGCGAGTCATTAGCTTACATGGTGCGCCTCGAAATTGAAAAGATCAAACAGTATAACGTAATGGATAAATACGACATGGCGGAAGCAATTAAGAAGACTAATATTGATGTTAAAGGCTGCTTTGGCAAAAACTGCGTGGTAGCTGCCGGCAAACAATTAGGAGTTGACAAAATTATTACCGGTGGAGTAGAACAGTTTGCAGGTAAAATTGTAATCTCGATAAAACTTATTGATGTAAATACATCAACAGTTGAAAAATCAGACGCAACGGAATTTTTAAATGTGCCCGATGAAATGCAACGCATGATACGCATCTCTCTTCAAAAATTGTTTGGTCTATTGCCCGATGAGAATACGGTTGAGATGCTGGTGAATTATGATTTGCCTGTTTCAAGTCCTAAAAGTGAATTGCGTTTAAACGGGCCGCGAATGGGTGCAAGTTTTTTTACCGGTGATGCACGCAGCATACTTACATCGCCCGAAGGTGTTGGAGGATTCAATATGTACCCTGCCACTTTTATGTTTGGCTGGCAGAAGGAGTGGCAATACCTTAGTGCCGGTAACTTCCAGGCATTGATCGAATTTATTCCGATGATAGGAGGGCTTGAATCAGGTCACATTATACCTTACGTTACAGTGATGAATGGTTTCAGGCTTAACAAAAGCGGATGGGAAATTGCCTTTGGCCCAAGTTTTCGCTGGGTTAATAAAGCCGATGGATTTTATTATAATAACCAATGGTATCTCGAAGAAAATCGTGAGCACCTGGCAGTTAATGATTCATCATTGCTAGACCAGAATCTTTATCCTACGTATAACCGTCTTGATAGCCGCGGTCCGCTTACATTTTCTACAAGTCTCGTCATTGGCGTGGGCAAAACTATTAAGTCAGGCTACCTGAATATTCCGGTAAACGTATATTACTCACCGCGCAAAGAAGGTCCTGTTTATGGATTTTCATTTGGCTTTAATATATATGGGAAAAGACATCGGAGTTAGGTATTGGGGATTGGGTGATTGAGTGATTTGGTGGTTGTCATCATGAGAAGTAATAAGCTACGCAAAAATCAAATGGAGATGACCCTAAAGATAGTTGCCGCGACCGTCCCCCTCTCCTTAGGAGAGGGGATAGGGGTGAGGTGAGAACTAAGGATCATCCTTAACTCGTTTCAGGATCTGCCGATGAACTGATGATTTGGATTCTACATGTTAAAAACCCTTCGTGCTTAGGCATTCATGCGCTTATAGCCCGGAGGGTTTTCTATGAATAGCCACCAGCGCAATAGGTGAGACAGATGAATAACAATAGTGAGATCATCATTTATTTTTAAACAATACTTTTGTCGGAACAATAATTCATTTTTGATTGCTGAAATCAATTAAAAGTCCTGTTTAATAAAATTTCAATTAATTAAAATCGTCAACAGAATGTTTTGTTTCAATAATGGTAATTGCCTAATAATAAATTACCTGGTTACCTGATTACCCAATTCCCCAAATATGAATCTACTTTTACAATATTTAAAGAACTACAAAGGATTAGTAGCACTAACGCTTTTGCTTGCTACCATCAATCAATGTTTTTCGATGTTAGACCCTTACATACTCGGGCAGATTATTGACCGTTATGTAAAACATCATAAAGAAATTCCGATGGATATTTACCTGAAAGGTGTTGCCGTGCTAATCGGATTGGCAATAGGTGCTGCAATGATGTCGCGTATTGCGAAAAATTTCCAGGATTATTTTCTCAATACCATTACACTGAAACTTGGCGCACAGATTTACCAGGATGGATTAAAACATTCATTAGAATTACCCTTCCAGGTTTTTGAAGACCAGCGTAGTGGTGAAACTTTAGGCATACTTCAAAAGGTTAGAACCGATACAGAAAAACTTATATCATCATTCGTAAATATTTTATTTACAAGCATTGTAGGAATTGTTTTTGTGATTGTTGTTTCAATATTAACCTCATGGTTTATAGGTCCGGTTTATATTTTATCTATTCCGATTCTTGCATTTGTAAGTTCAGCACTCAGTAAGAAAGTAAAGAAAGTGCAGAAAAGAATTGTTGGTGAAACGACTGCACTTGCAGGTTCTACAACAGAATCGCTTCGCAATATTGAATTGGTAAAAAGTCTTGGTCTTGCCAACCAGGAAATTAACCGTCTGAACAATACCACCATAAAAATTCTTGGTCTTGAGTTACAAAAAGTAAAATTTATACGTAGCATAAGTTTTGTACAAGGCACGATTGTAAATTTTTTACGCAATACGATTTTATTCCTGATGATGTTTTTAATTTTCAGGAATCAGCTTACTGAAGGACAGTTCCTGATGTTTTTCATTTACTCCTTTTTTATTTTCGGTCCTTTGCAGGAATTGGGAAACATCATTCTCGTTTATCGCGAAGCAGAAGTTTCACTTGAAAATCTGCAACGTATTTTAAATACACCTAAAGAACACATTCCTGAAAATCCAACAAAATTAGAAGTGATCAATCGCTTTCAGTTTGACGATGTTTCATTCAAGCATCAAAGTGCAAATACAAATGCATTGACTGATATTTCATTTACAACAGGTGTTGGTGAAACTATTGCATTTGTTGGACCTTCGGGTTCGGGTAAAACTACATTGGTAAAATTATTGGTTGGATTGTATCACCCGCTTAGCGGAAAAATTAAGTATAATAACTACGATAGCCGCGAAATTGATTTGAATGATCTGCGCAGACAAATAGGTTTCGTTACCCAAGACACACAATTATTTGCAGGAACAATACGCGAGAATTTATTATTTGTAAATCCAACTGCAACTGATGCGCAATGTTATGATGTTTTGAATAAAGCTGCCTGTCAGAATTTATTAGCGCGTGCCGACAAAGGATTGGATTCAATAATAGGGGAGGGCGGAGTGAAAGTTTCTGGTGGAGAAAAACAACGATTAAGCATTGCGCGTGCATTATTACGTGACCCGAATTTATTGGTTTTCGATGAAGCAACTTCTTCATTAGACAGTTTAACTGAAGAAGAAATCAGTGAAACTATTCGTGATATATCTCGTAATAGAAATCACATTTCAATTTTAATTGCACATCGTTTATCAACCATCATGCATGCCGACAGAATTTTTGTTCTGGAAAAAGGCAGCATCATTGAAAGCGGAAATCATCAGCAACTGTTAGAAGAAAAAGGTTTGTACTATGCAATGTGGCGTCAGCAGATTGGTGAAAAGAAAGTGATGGCAACTAACGGACATGCAGTGAGAGTGTAATCGGGGTACTGTCATCCTGAGCGAAGCGAAGGCATTATTCTGGATTATGTCATCCTGAGTGAAACGAAGGAACTTTCTCTATGGTTAGTAAGTCCTTCAATCGTAGAAAGATGTTTCTTCAGATGTATCGGAATCAACACGACAATACCGTTAAGGATTGCAAAAGAAAGTGGCAAATATTTATGTTCAACGATTACATCACTTTTATAAAAGAGCGTTTCAAAGAAAAACTTCCTGGTGAGGAAGCACACATGCGCATGGCACCACTCGGCAGACGAGCACTAAACTATTACCTGAGTTTGAATATTGAATATCGTAACGGAAGTGTTTTAGGTCATTTATATCCCATCAACAATGAACCTCATTTGCTTTTTATAAAACGTAGCGATGATGGAAAAACTCATTCAGGACAAATTGCTTTTCCGGGAGGAAAGCAAGATGCTGCCGATAATGACTTGCAGGAAACTGCATTGCGCGAGGCTTTTGAGGAAGTAGGGATTAAACCAAATGAAGTAAATGTTATCGGTCAGTTGTCTAACCTGTACATACCTGTAAGTAAATTTATGGTTCAGCCTTTTGTTTCGTACAGTAATCATGAACCGGTTTTTAAACTAAGCGAACGCGAAGTGGAAAAAGTTATTCCGCTCAGCGTTAAAGAACTTTCGAACCCTGCAATTATTAAAACAAAGCGCATTAAAACTTTTGATGGAATAATTAAAGATGCACCTTGCTATATAATAAACGGTGAAACTATTTGGGGTGCAACTGCAATGATGTTAAGTGAATTGTTGGAGATGAGTGAAGGTTTTTTGCAAAGAGGTTAAAAAATCTATGTTTGCCGTAAAACAGAACTCATGCAAAAACTTTTACTGCTTCATGGTGCAATTGGATCGCAACAACAATTTGATGAATTAAGGAACCATCTGCAAAATGATTTTGAAATTCACACTTTGAATTTTTCAGGTCATGGAGGCAATCCATTGCCTGATGAACCTTTCAGCATCGGGGTGTTTGCAAGCGATGTTTTGAATTATCTTGAGAAGAATGATATTGAACTGATGGATATTTTCGGTTACAGCATGGGCGGATATGTTGCGCTTTACCTTGCAAAATATTTTCCATTCAGGGTTGGAAAGATTTTTACTCTTGCAACAAAATTTAATTGGAATGAAGAAAGTGCATCAAAGGAATCGAAAATGCTTGATGCAAATGTTATTCTTGAAAAGCTCCCTGCTTTTGCAAATGAATTAGCGCAACGCCATCAACCTGCAGACTGGAAAATTGTTTTGGGAAAAACTGCTGCGATGATGCTGGGGATGGGAAGTAAAATTGTTTTGTCTGATTCTGATTTGCAGTGTATTGATCACACTATATTGTTATCAGTTGGCGACAAAGACAAAATGGTTACTGAGGATGAAACTTATCATGCGCATCAAAATTTAAAGAACAGTACTTTGTTTGTTTTTAATGATACCCAGCATCCGATTGAAAGAGTTGATGCAAAGGTGTTGGCAAAAAAAATTAAAGCATTTTTAGTCAAGTGAAATTAAACTGCAATCGAAATTGATTGTTGAATTTGATTTCAATAAAAATTCTTTGAGCAACTGAAAACCTTAGTAGAAAAAAAATCGTCCTCTTGTAAGGACCTTATTATTTTCCTAAGAAATAAGGGTAATAAGGTTTTGTGTTTTTCTTGTTATTTTACTAAGGTTTGAAATAAAATTTAAGGTTGATCACTCAATTCAAGAAGAGTATTTATTTATCTCTTTTGAGAATTAAATTAATCAGCACTTTCAATCAAGACAATAAATTTTTTCTCCAAAGGATTTAAAGTTTCTTTCAATGCATCAAAAAAAGCATCTCCATACTTTACATAAAACATGCTGAAATTAAAATAGCGTTCCTGCAAAGTATTTTCAGGAAACAATTTTTCTTTGACCACTTTCAATTGATTGAGCGAGGTTTCGTTTTTGCGTTTCAACGCTTTTATTGTTTTGTCTTCAAGTGCTTTTAGTGCATTCAAGGTTTTTTGTTTTTCAGCCATGGCAGCACCTGAAAGGGTAGGATCAACAGCGGACATTTTTTCCAAAATCCCATCAAACATTTTTTCAACTATCACTGATTCATCAATCATACTTACATGGCCTTCTTCTGTTTTGTGCAAAATGATTTTTACCAATTCATCGTAAGAAAGGAATAAGTCTGAGAGAGATAATTCTGATGACTTTATTTTTTTAGCAATGCCTTTTTCAATTACCATCACAGAATCACGTAACACTAAAACAGGGAAGAAAATATTTTGTGACTCAAACATGGCTTTGTATTGCATCCAGTATGAAACTTCAGCACCTCCGCCAACGTAAGCTAAATCAGGCATCAGACTTTCCTCATAC
Source organism: Bacteroidia bacterium (assembly GCA_039931675.1). Lineage (GTDB taxonomy): Bacteria > Bacteroidota > Bacteroidia > AKYH767-A > OLB10 > JAEUTH01. The sequence continues at coordinate 12,806 of JBDTRM010000235.1, forward strand.
AAAGGACGCAAGACAACGTTAGGAGAAAATCGTTCAGGATAATTTTCTAATTCATTTAATATTTCTTCTTTAGTAAAAGAAATATCAGAATTGACAACAGTATATTTTGAATTATGAATTTCAATTCGCTCACGAAAATTCTCTTTCATGTAAAACAAATTCAATTCGCGCGGTGACACCTGTGATTTGTAATTCTTGTCTAACTCAGCAGTAGTTTCACTTACATGTTTAAAAGAAAACTGCTCAAGCAATTCTTTTTTTATAACCGGGGCAAAAGTTGATTTTAATTTTCTTTCAGAAGCATCAATAATCACCAAACCGTATTTGCCAAAAAGATGATGCACGAGGTAACGCATAGCATCCGTAAGCTTTCCATGTTTCGTGTAAGCAGTTTGAAATAAATTGAAAATTGTATTTGAGAGTTCGCTTTCACCAAGAACTGATTTCAATTCATTCAAAGCATCATTCATTGTGGCTGTTGAAATATTTCCACTCGCTCCTTTCTGTTCTTGCTGCCAGCTCACTTTTTTATCAAAAAGATGAACGCAACTTATTTCTTCAAAATCATGATCTTCACTTGCCATCCAATACACGGGAACAAAATTGTATTCAGGAAAATTTTTCTTTAGCTCACCGGCAAGATTAATTGCAGAAAATATTTTGTAAGTAAAATAAAGCGGACCTGTAAAAATATTTAACTGATGTCCTGTTGTAACTGTAAATGTTTTTTCATCAGTAATCAAATCAATCTGCAAATTGATAATATCAAAATTTTCATAATTACTTAATGATTTGTTCTGAATTTTTAAAACCTCTGTTAACGTTTTGCGATCAACCGGAAATGATTTTCTTTTTTCAATTGCTTTTGCAAAACCCTCTATTGACAAAGGAAAAGAATAGAAAGGTTTTAATTTCTCATCCTCATTCAAGTAATCAATAATCAAATTGGAAAAAGACTTTGTGTCATAAAAGTTGATGTATTCTTTTTCGAATGTCATACCTTAATTTACGATTTGGGATTTACTAAGTACGATTTACATGACAATTTACAACTTCCGACTTGAGCAATACTTTTCTACAAGCGGTCTATTTGCTCTTTAGTAAGTCCGGTAAATCTTATTATCTTATCAATAGGTTCTTTATCTGCCTTCATCAATTTAGCCATTTCAATTTTTCCTTCAATTTTTCCTTCAATTTTTCCTTCGACTTTTCCTTCAGTTTTTCCTTCGTCAAAGGCAGTATCAATAACACCTTTTAAATCCCGGTATATTTTTAAACTGTTTTCATAAATGTCTAATTCAGCTTTTCCAAATTTTGCAAGTTCAGCTTTTTCAAAGGCTTGCGTAAAAATTTCGTCTTTGAAAATGGCCGGAATGGTTTGAAAATCTTCGAGGTGTTTTATAAAATACAACCACTTGTCTAACCTGTTGTTTAACTCGCTTTCAGTTAATTTGAAGTTGGGCATTTCAAGATAAATGTAGGTTAGTTTATCGTAAAAGGTCTTGCCAATTTGGTTTTTCAGCTTGATGGTGTGAACAACTTCGCTACGCTCCGGTTCGTTTTCATAATCGTCAAAAGTAAAATCTAAAATGCCAATGCAATAAATGGCTTTCAGATTATAGTTCCATTCGCCTTTTTCGGCTTGTTCCCTTATCGGGAACGTTGAATAGTAAATTGTTCGTTCTTTAAAATAATTTTGTTTTGCTTTTTGAAGTTCAACGATAAATTTTTCACCATTTTCATTTTCGCAATAAATGTCATAAATCGCTTTTCGGTCTGTGTCCGTGTGGCCGAGTTGTTCTGTATTTTTAAAAGTTAAGTCAATAATTTTGTTTGTTTGAGGCAAAAGTGCATTCAGGAAATCAATCAGCAAGGGTTTGCTGGCTTCTTCTCCAAAAATTTTTTTAAATCCAAAATCTGTAAATGGATTAATATACTTCGCCTTCATCACTGATATTATTATGCTGCAAATTAACACATTTTTTGCAGGGGTATTATGAAAGAAAGTTGTTAAACAACTTTCACTTAACAGGCAATGCTTTATAAATCGCTTCCATTATTTCAGTGCGCACATTCATTTGTGCCAGCTTATTATTGGCGGCAGATGGATTTACGCGATTGCTGAGAAAAATATAAACCAATTCTTTATCAGGATCAACCCATGCACATGTGCCCGTAAATCCCTGGTGCCCGAATGTGTTTGCTGATGAAGCGATAGCAGTAGGCCCGTTTTTTGTTTTGTCCGGTTCAGGTTTATCAAATAGAAGTCCCCTGCGGTTTGCAGTATATTTATAAAATTGTCGTGTAAACAATTCCACCGTTTCTTTTTTGATGTATTGATGCTTTCCATAATTACCTTTTTGCAAAAGCATTTGCATAATTACTGCAAGCGACTGCGCATTACTGAAAACTCCGGCATTGCCGCTCACACCACCAAACATTGCCGCAGCAGGATCATGCACATAACCTTGTATTAACTGTTTGCGAAAAACAGAATCGTATTCCGTAGGTACAATGTCTCCCTTTATAAATTTACTAAGCGGCAGGTAAGTGATGCGTTGAATGCCAAGAGGCTTATAGAAGTTTTTGAAAACAACTGAATCAATACTTTCATCGGTAATTCGCTCAATAATGTGTTGCATAATAATAGGACCAAAATCAGAATACACATACTTGCCTGAATCTTTCAATTCTGATTGAATAATTTCTTTCCATATTTTGTTGGGATAATCTTTATTGATAAAAAGACTGTCAGCCACTTTGTAAGGAAATTCAAGTGATTGTAGATTATTATAAATGTCGGGTTTAAAAGAGCTGGTGTCAGTAAGAGTTTCTTTATAAAAAGGTATCCACGGCAATAAGCCGGCCTGGTGTGTAAGCATATCACGAAGCAGCAGGTCTTTCTTGTTGCTCTTTTTTAAATCAGGTAAATACTTGCCAAGTTTTTTATTAATATCAATATCACCTTTATCATATAGCATCATTGCAGCCAAAGCTGTGGAGGCGATTTTAGTTACCGAAGCAATATCATAAAGTTTATCATTCTCCACTTTCGTGGAATCAGTGTATGTATAAGTTCCAAATGACTTTTGGTAAATAACCGATCCTTTATACGCAACCAAAACCTGGCAACCCGGAGTGGCTTGTTGTGCAATAGCATTATTGACAATGCTATCAATCATTGCTAATTTTTTACTATCAACATTATACTCCAATGGATTGGAATACTTTAAAACGTTAATAGAATCTAATTTGCCAAGCCCTTCACCTGCAATATAACTTGAATCAGGAGCAACGGGAATTGTTCCGTGAGGTTGAATGGCGCCAAATAAAACCTGTGCAGTAACAAGAGCAGGCAGGTAAGTATCTTCATACGAAAGCAATAGCGCTTTGCCTTGCTTAGCTTCAGTAAGTTTAGTTAGCGTATATGAATTGCCAAATACCACAACTATCAATTTGGTTTTACTTTTCAATTGTGCAATGGCTTTATTCATTTGTTCGCTTATCCCGAAATTGCTTGCAACCTTGGTAGAAGTATTATGGATGCTGATGATTACAGTTTTATATTTCACAAGTTCACTCATTAAACTTTCAAACTCAATAGGAGGAACTTCTTTATTCATCTTGAACAAATCAATAAAAGCATATCTGCTGATTGTTTGCTGAAAAGTGTTGTTAAGTGAATCATTGATCACTAATGAAGCAATACTTTTTTCATTAAATGATTTTAATGGCAAGGTTTTATTTTCATTTTTTAAAAGCGTAATTGAATTGCGATACAACTGATAGTTCAACCATTGTGCATCTTCATTTTTATTTAAACGATTGTATAAATCAGTGGTATCAAGCACCTGAGGCTTATTTAATCCGCACCAGTATTTTAATTGAAGGATTTTTTCAACGCTTTGATAAACTGCATTCGAATCAAGAAACCCATTTTCAATAGCATGGTCAATACTATCCAAGGCAACTGGGATATTTACGGAATTGAGCAACACATCACAACCCGCTTTAAGTGTCAACATTTCCAGTTCTCCCGGTTTATAAAATACTGCCACACCTTTCATATCCAGAGCATCGGTAAAAATTAAGCCATGAAAGTCCATTTTGTTTTTCAGTAAGTCAGTTACCATCGGTCTCGAAAGTGTGGAAGGTAAATTAGCTGTTGTGTCCAATGCCGGAACGTTAAGATGCGCTACCATAATGCTTCCCATGCCTTCATCTATCAATTTGCGGAATGGAAATAACTCCACAGAATCTAATTCGTCAGCAGTTTGATTTATTAACGGAAGTGTAAAATGAGAATCGGTATCAGTATTACCGTGACCTGGAAAGTGTTTGCCGCATGCAAGGACACGATTGTCCTGCATTCCTTTCATGTACTCCATTCCTCTTCGTGTAACTTCAAATTTATTTTCTCCGAAAGAACGGCTGTTAATCACAGGATTGTTCGGATTATTATTAATGTCAATGTCGGGAGCGAAGTTTACATGTATGCCAACAAGCTTGCATTGGCGTGCAATTTCAAAACCCATATCGTAAATCAGTTTGGGGTCAGGCATGGCGCCAAGTGTCATTTGCCGGGGAAAACGGATTGTACTGTCTAATCGCATGCTCAATCCCCATTCGCCATCAAATCCAATGAGCAAAGGTGTTTTCGAAATAGATTGATAAGCATTGTAAAGATTTACCTGCCTTAGGGGTCCTCCCTGGAAGAAAATAAGTCCACCGATTTTATAGTTGATTATCAGTGAATCTATCAATGGTTTGTTATATAAATCAGTACCGCTCCATGTAGGAACCATAAAAAGTTGTGCAAGTTTTTCGCGCCTGTTCAGAGAATTCATTATTGAATCAGCCCATATCTTTGATTGAGGAGTTAAAAAGGGCGGGAGTTTTTTCTGAGCATTTGAAGCCTGAATATCCAATAACAATGCAATTAAAAGCAGAGTGGGGGAGAAGAACCTTTTGATCATAGTGGCCAAAAGTAAAAATTTTGAAATGGAGGAGGTTTTAGTTTACAATGAATTTCAAACAAACTGGATGTTAATGATTATTTATGTAAGCGAAAAATATGCAAGAGCGAAAAGCACTGCAATGTATTGTCACACAAGGAAAAAATTTTGCTTTATATCTGGTGGTTAAACAAAAGCGACCTGCAATGCGCAGGCCGGGGTTTTTAAGCGCAGAAGTGAAAAGAGGCATAAACAATTATTGCCTGTCTATATTTTTATTAATAATAATTTGATGAAGTATAAAATGTAGCTGCCCCCGCTTTGTGGGGCAACTACATTGACCCTGGTAATTTCGTTTAATACATAACTAATTTTTTTACGAACCTCCTTTCAGCGCACGAAACGCACAGTGTATAAATGCCTTTCGGCTTTTGAGACATATCAATAGTTAATTGTTGTGCACCTTCTGTCAATTCATATTTTTTAGAGAGAATTGTTCGACCCTCTAAATCAATTACCTCAACGGTGTATTGTGAATTGTTTTTCGCATTAATTTCAATTTCAAATTTGCCGCTTGAAGGGTTGGGAGAAATTGTCAGATCATCAGCGATGTCACCTGCACTCATTCTTAGTGGTGGATTTACCCATTTCTTTGTTGTAACAACAGTGCAGCTATGTGCATCAGTAATGGTAATAGTGTATTTGCCGGCAGCAATGTTGGTCCTGTTGCCTGTTGTATAGCCGTCACTCCATAAGTATGAGTAAGGTTGAGTGCCTCCTTTTGTTGTCCATATTACTGTACCATCATTTGCATTATGCGCAGTTATTGCAGTTGTTGTTGCCACTGGGACTAATTTTTTGGTTCCGCATAAATTGGTTGAAAGCGTTCGTGAACATCCAAATCCATTGGTAACAGTTACCGTATAGGTTCCGCCACAGAGGTTGTAAATATTGCGGGTAGTTTGACCCGTGCTCCATAAATAAGAGAATGGAGTGCCCGCAGGGATACCAACTTTAAGGGAGCCATCACAAGAGCCATAACAGGATATTATTTGTGTCTTTATAATTGAGCATTGAAATGATACATTATTAAAATTAACAGTAAGCTGTTTGGCGCAGCCTCCTGAATCGGTAACAGTTACTGTAAAGGCTCCTGAACCTAAGTGATCCCTGTCTTGATTGGTGTTGCCGTCATTCCACAGAAAAGAGTAAGGCACAGTGCCACCTGATACAGAAACTAAAATGCTGTTTAATGACGAACCACATATTGTAATTATATGAGATTCGGTAACTATTAATTCTGTTGGTTCGCTAATAGTTACTGAAAGGCTATCAGAGCAATATTCGCCATCATAAGTTGTAACCATATAAGTGCCTGGTGCAAGACCTGTTCTGTTTTGGTCGGTATTGCCATCACTCCATAAATAGTTAAGCCCTCCTGTAGGTATTAGGGCCGAAAGGGTAACAGAACCATTCATAGCCCCATTGCACGACACATCTGTATGTGTTTCTGTTAAGCCGGTAACGCATGGCTGTGCTTGTGAATATGCTAAGGGAGCAAGCAACATCATTAATAAAATAATCAGCATTATAATGTGGTGATTACGCTCAATTTTGTCAATAAGTAAATTAATTTTCATTGTTTGTGAGATTTGAATGTTTGGGGTTAAAAATTATCGTTTTGCTAAAAAGTGTATTAATAGGAAATACTGTTATTCCGGAAATTCAGATTTAATTAAGAATAAATATGGCGGAAAGAGAACGGGGGTAAAAATTCACGGGATTAACTTGAAGGGGATTGGGCTGAAATCTTTAAAAAAATATTTTTGGGGTAAGAAATATTGAATTTGATAACATTGTAAATCTAAGTACTAAAAATCCCTAAAAATTAAAAATATGGCAATAGGCTATTTAAATAGGGTAGTACATCTTATATTTTGGGCAAATAAAATTTTGATGATTTGGCTGCTATTTGTCATGAGAGTTTTAAAATCAGGCAACACATCTATTCACGGAGGAAAACTATATACTATAAACTAATAAAGTCGAAATTTGAATAGTGCTGAAATTACCGCCAGCGCTGCTAATAATGAGGTTTTCAAATCGTTGTCCTGGATGATTTTGTTTTTGGATTCTTTTTCTACATTTGCGCCCTCTTAAAATAAAAGGTTGTGAAGATTAACCGGATAATGCATCCAAAACCACATCCTGGAAGGTTGAAATTAAAATATCCCGGTTGATTTTTCGCAACAGTTTTTAAGAATATTGGTCCCGTAGCTTAACTGAATAAAGCATCTGACTACGGATCAGAAGAGTCGGGGTTTGAAT
>JBDTRM010000236.1:0-63991 GCA_039931675.1 Bacteroidia bacterium
AATTAATATCATTCGCGTTTTTGTTTGTTCCATTTTCTTTTTGAATTTAAAGTTTAATTATTTTAAATGTGGTGTTTTCTTGGACAGATTTTATTCTGAGAAAATACATACCGTTTTTCAAATGAGAAATATTTATTTTCACCGGGGAAGCAGACAAATCTGTAGCTTTATAGCAGAGGTTTCCGATAACATCATAAAGAAAAACCTCATTTAATCTACTCCCCCAAAGTTCTATCCAGTCTCTGGCGGGGTTTGGAAAAACTTTAAGAACATTAGGATTATTGTTTTCATTTATTCCAACAAAGCATCCTATGCCGGGTGAATTTTTAAAATAGCTGCAATTGAAATTAGGCATACCTAATTTATTACCATGTATAAATATTTGCCCGGGGTTAAGATTAAAACTTGTATCTGTAAAATTGCAAGAAATCCCTACACTATCTGGATAATTAATTACGGATGCTTTACGAATTACTGTGCTTGAACCAACATAAATTTTACCATCAGGCGCCTTTTGCAATTCACCAAATCCATAATAATTATTATCATCAAAAATTAATGTTTTTGAATTAGCAATAATTGCAGAATCGTTGCTTGATATATCAAATTGAAATAATTTCCCGCTTATTCTTGTAAAATATAAAAAGTGATTATTAAAAGAAAATTCAATTCCAAAAGCTAATGAATCGTTAGTTGAAATAGTTTTCGCATTAGAAAATAGCCCAGTCTGATTATCGAAGTCATATAATTCCAATCTGAAAAGTCCCAAAATTGGAGTTGCTGCTTTTTGTCCATCAGAAGAGAATTTCAATTGACCAGCTAAAGGGTTAAACCAATCCATTGAATCTAATACTGAACCCAATGCAGAAATAACCGGAATGGTATCTAAACCTTGGGAAGAAAGAAGGTAGGTGCAAAATTCATTTGTCCCAACTTTATGAGCGGCAATCCAAACGGAAGAATCGTTACAATGATTAACAGCAGATAGTTTTTCGGCACACGGAGCAAATAATAATATGTTTTTTTGTGAGGTAATATCACCATAACCACCATCTAAATTCATATCTACTATTGAATACCTGAAACCATAATATCCATTTGTTTCGTCTGTTGTAAAAAGGTAGTAGAGATTGGAAACGCCAGGCTGTGGTATAATCAATGATGGTTGCGTGCAGCTACCATTCAAACCTCCAAGCAATCCGGTTCCATTAGGCATTATTTGGTGCAATTTATTCCATACTTTTTTTCCATCAGTATAAAATAAAAGATTACCGCTTGTATCTGAAATACAAGCAGACCCTTCCGGTGTATTCATAGCACTATTTGTATCAACTACTGCACTGCCATTTGAAAAATCTATCCCAGCTTCACCACCAAAATACCAATGCCATGTGCGCTTAATGTTGGGGTTTTGCGCATTTGCACCTAATGAGGAGATAAGGGTAATAAGCAATACGTATTTTTTCATGACGTTTAAATTTTAGTTTACATAAAAGTATAAATAAGTTTGAATTTATTTATCCTTATGGTTAGTGGTGGCGGATTGTGGTATCAGTAAAAAGAACAACTGAAAAAGCACGGCAACCTTAGCATCCAGGCAGTGGCAGGCGCTTAAGAGTAAATAAAATAATGGTCTCTTTTGTAGTATAAAAAAGCGTATTGCTATTATAACTGCCACTAAGTTTGTTTTTAATAACAGTTATTTTAAGCAACATCGCTGTAATTAAACTTGCAATAAATAAAAACAGATAAAAGAGCATACCGTTCTGGTTATTAGTAATGGTTCAATGGATGCGTCAAAGCTAAATTGATACCAGGTGCGTGTCAATCCTTAATTACCATTAATAGATTACCATTAATAGTAAACTATGAGAAAAGTAAATAATCAATTAATCGCGATAACCGTTATCATTAATCCAAAAGGCTAAATCAACTGCATCAACAGTTCCGGTTTTAAAATGAATATTCTTAATATGAGTATCAAGTGTTGGTAATTTAATACCTAGAATGCCAGGCATTTCTTTCCTTGCTTTACGTTGTACAAACAGCATAATAATTTCAATTTCTCTTTTGGTGAGATATTTCTTTGCCATACATTTTGAGGTTAATTTTTTTGAGTTAATAAAATAATCGGGCTGTGGTTTAAAATTAAAAGATGGATTAAAATTCGCAGGGTAATATTTTTAAATTGCGGTTACTGATGTTGTTATACCCTGCAAGGTGAACTATTAAAACCACATAAACTATTAAAGTTATTAGTAATAACTTTTTATTATTTTATTTATCCAATAGTTCCTAAAAGTTCCTAAAAGCTCCCTAAAAGTACATGAAAGTACATAAAAAATCAGCAAAAGCTATCTCACCGTTTGTACCGTAAATTCACAGATGCATAAGTCAAGAGAAACACCAGCAACAAGCTCGTGTTAGCATGAATAATATTCTTGAAAAAATTTTTACTTGCATAAACAATCAGGCGCACGTTTAAATGCAGGCAGGAGTTCAATGGCATTTTCTTCGCGGAGGTTTTCGAAATTAAGCTTATCGGTTTTCATTTGCTTTTTTGTAAAATCAAAATAACGAATCTGGAAAAACATGGCCGAGAAGTTTGGGTTTTCGGTTTCCACTTCTTCTTCATCACCTTCCTGGTCAAGACTAAAGCATCGGCCTTCCTGGAAATACCATTGATTTAATTTTGTGGTCAGCGAATCGTTGGTATATATGCTTTTATTGGTTTTAAAATCATAAATAGAAATGCCGCTTAAATCGGATTCATAAATTGAAAACAGGTAACGCTTATCGCGTGTTAAAAAATATTTGCCGCCTATGATGTTGTGTATTTTTCCTTTGCTATCAATAATAATGGTGCGCCCATCGTAGTTACCGTATTTTACCAATAAAAAATAATTGAGCAGCGGTTGTTCATTGTCGGTATATATGCCTGAGCAGCCTTTGCCGGGCACCATGTTATCAAAGTAAATGCTGTCAATCAAACTATCTTTAAGTAAAACCTTTAGCCATGCGCGGCAATAGAAAGCATTTTCATTTTCATCACCTTTATTAAAAACCTTTATTAGTTTAATGCTATAGGCATTGAGCGAAAAGTTTTGCGATTTGATTTTATAAAGACTTGATAAATATTCTGTAGCATTAAATTCTTTGTAATCGCGTTGCGCATTTACCGATTGTAAAACAGCAATCATTAAAAGAGAAAAAATAAAAAACTTTTCCTTTAATTGTTTCATGCTGTTTTGCAATGCGCTGATTGATTTTTTGTTAATACTAATTTTAAAAAACTAAAACTTATTCCATCACCATCAGGCTTCCAAGCCCTTCGCGAACTACCAAAGGTTCGCCACCTGTGCAATCAATTATTGTTGAAGGGATATTGCTTCCAATACCACCATCAATTATTATGTCCACATCGTGCTCATACCGTTCGTAAATTTCAGTTGCATCCACGGGGTATTCTTTAATCAAATCCAAATCATGCAGCGAGGTCGCCATGATGGGGTTTCCCATTTCCATCACTAATTGTTTTGCTATGTTATTACCCGGTATTCTTATGCCAATGCTTTTTTTCTTAGCGCGGAATATAGCAGGCACTTCGCTGTTCGCATTCAATACAAATGTATAAGGGCCGGGCAAAGAACGGTTAAGCAATTTAAAGACTGAACGATCAAATGGTTTTGTAAATAAGGCAATGTTTCTAAGATCACTCATGATAAATGAAAAGTTTGCATGTTCAGGTTTTACACCTTTTAAGCGGCACACTTTTTCAAAAGCTTTTGTATTATATATATCACATCCCAATGCATAAATTGTATCAGTAGGAAAAACAATTACTCCGCCACCTTTAAGACATTGAACAACCTGCGTTATTTTTCTCTTATCAGGATTGTCGGGATGTATTTCGAGGAGCATTATTGGAATGATGAATTTTGAATTTTAAATTTTGAATGATGAATTAATTAAAAATTAAAAATTGGCAAACAAAATGTAAATCGGTTACGGCACCTTAACCCTTAAGGGGTAAGGTCATTTAGTTAAGCACTATCTGTCAATAATTGCAGGGTTTTAAGCCCAATGAGATTCCTCACTTCGTTCGGAATGACATTGTCCTAAAGAACACAACCGCACAACTGCTTCACATCGTACATCGTACATCGTAAATCTTAAATCCATTAAGCAGTTACTAGCAAATGTTTATATAAATCTTTAAGCACGCCTATAACATAATCCACTTCATCTTTTTTATTCATGCGGCTGAAGGAGAAACGCACTGCAGGTCTTTCAGGATCGGCACCAATGGCAGTTAACACATGTGAACCTATTTCACTGCCGGAAGAACATGCACTTCCGCCTGATGCAGCAATACCTTTTATATCTAAATTAAACAACATCATTTCCGCAAACTCAGCCGGTGGAAATGAAACGTTCAAAACAGTGTAAAGACTATTCTCGCTAACATCACCATTAAACTGAACTCCCGGTATTGATTCAACTAACTTATCATGCATATATTTTTTTATGCCGCTTATATATTCAACATCTTCTTCAAGGTTAGTGTAAGCAAGTTCTAATGCTTTTGCAAGACCAACAATGCCGTAAACATTTTCGGTGCCTCCGCGCATGTTACGCTCCTGCGCACCGCCAGTAATAAATGGGGCAATTTTTATTTTATTGTTGATGTAAATAAAACCTATGCCTTTTGGACCGTGAAACTTATGTGCTGCACAATTGATAAAATGGACGTGCGTATTTTGAAGATTAAAACGATAGTGACCCATCGTTTGAACTGTGTCACTATGAAAAATTGCATCATACTTCTTGCAAAGCTCACCTACTTCATTTAAAGGAGTGATGCTGCCTATTTCATTGTTGGCATTCATTAATGAAACAAAACTGCGTGGATTGTTTTTCAATAATTCTTCAAGATCATTCAGATCCACTTTGCCCTGATTATCAATTTTCACAAGGCTGAGTTTTATTTTACCCAAATGATGTAAATCTTCGAGCGTATGCAGCACAGCATGATGCTCGATGGGCGAAGTGATGGCATGAGTTAGTTTCATTTGTTCAATGGAACAGCGTATAGCCATGTTGTTGGCTTCGGTGCCGCCTGATGTAAAAAATATTTCGCCCGGGGTGCAGTTAAGCAACGAGGCAACTTTTTTGCGCGATGTTTCAATCGCAGCACGAACCTGGCGCCCGTAAGAATGTATTGATGACGGATTGCCAAATCCATCTTTCAGCATGGGTATCATCACCTCCACCACTTCAGGGCGGATGGGTGTTGTAGCTGCATTGTCAAAGTAAACTTTCATTTTTTTAATTTGATGATTTGATAATTTGATGATTCATTTTTTACAGTTAAACTTTCCGAAAATTGAAAAAACTTTCTGAAAGTAATACTTCTGAATAAATTCTCCATTCGTAAATTCGTTTCCGAAACATCGGAATCGTAATCCCTTGATGTTAATTATACTTTTGAAACAAACTCCTTAATATCGTTCATTATTTTTAATGCGAGATTATCGGCTGTAGTGATATTTTCACTTTCCGAATAAATTCTGATAATCGCTTCGGTATTTGACTTGCGCAAGTGAACCCATTCTTTATCAAATTCTATTTTTACGCCATCAATAGTGTTGACCGGCTTTTTCTTGTAACGGTCGCGAATATATTTTAAAACTTCATCCACATTTATTTCGGGAGTAAGTTCTATCTTATTTTTTGAAATATAATAATCAGGATATTTTGCCCTAAGCATGGAGGTGCTTTTCCCGAATTTTGCAAGATGAGTCAAAAATAATGCTATACCAACAAGCGCATCACGGCCGTAATGCAATTCGGGCAATATCACACCGCCATTACCTTCTCCACCAATCACTGCATTTTTGACTTTCATCATTTCTACCACATTAACTTCGCCAACAGCAGATGCAAAATACTGTCCTCCTGCTTTTTCAGTGACATCGCGCAAAGCTCGCGTAGAAGATAAATTGCTTACCGTGTTTCCCTTTTTATTACTGAGCACATGATCGGCAACTGCTACTAATGTATATTCCTCACCAAACATATCACCATCCTCACAAACTAATGCAAGCCTGTCCACATCAGGGTCAACAACAATTCCGAGATGCGCTTTCTCCTTTATCACCAATTTGGAAATATCATTCAAATGTTCGGGCAAAGGTTCAGGATTGTGTGCAAAAACTCCTGTAGGTTCGCAGTACAACTCAATCACATCATGCACACCTAGTGCATTTAATAAAGCAGGAACAGCTATTCCTCCTGTTGAATTAACTGCATCAACAACTATTTTAAATTTCTTGCCGGTAATCGCCTTTTTATCAACTAAAGTCAAAGCAAGTATTGCATCAATGTGTCGCTGCAAAGCATCTTTATCTTCGGTAACTATTCCGATGTGATTCACTTCCTTAAAATCAAAGGTTTCTTCTTCTGCAATTTCAAGCACCTTTTCGCCATCGGCTGCACTCAGAAATTCTCCTTTTTCATTCAACAGTTTTAATGCATTCCATTGCTTGGGATTATGACTTGCAGTAAGCACTATGCCACCATTGGCTTTATGATGTGTAACAGCCATTTCTGTGGTGGGTGTGGTGGTAAGACCGAGTTGAATTACATCAATACCTAAGCTCAACAAAGTGCCGGTAACTAAGTGTTGCAGCATTTCACCTGAAATACGTGCATCGCGACCAACCACTATTTTACAATGATCTTTACCGGTATGCTTGCCAAGCGTGTAGGTACCATAAGCAGCGGTAAATTTTAAAATGTCAACCGGAGTTAGTGCATCACCGGGTTTGCCACCGATAGTTCCGCGTATGCCTGAAATGGATTTTATTAAAGTCACTTTAAATTAGCTATGATTAATTTTTATGAAAAAGGTTTTCAATCGTATTAAATTGAATTATGATTTATAACGGGGGCGCAAATATATTCGATTTGGCAAACATTCGGAAAGTTGTAGGAACTTTGTCATAGTTGAGTGGGAAGTGATACATTGGATTAACACAAGGTTGGCGTCCCCGCCAACCACCCGATAATGTTGCACAGATGAAGGTTGGCGGGGACGCCAACCTTGTATAGAAATGAACTTTGTCATAGTTGAGTGGGAAGTGATACATTAGATTTATACATGGTTGGCGTTCTCGCTAACCATTCGCTGTTGCAGCATTGATGAAGGTTGGCGGGGACGCCAACCTTGTATTAAAAAATTCCATTTACTAACATTACTATGTTCAATAAAACAAAAGAGATTACGTTGAAATAAAAACAGTGCATCTATATTTACTGCATTCATTTTCCCCACCAAAAATCAAATATGGCTACACGAGCAGGATTGACAAAAAAAACAGAAAAAAAGATTTTCGTTCTCGACACTTCAGCAATTCTTTTTGATCACAATGTGATACAGAATTTTAAAGAGCATGATGTTGCAATTCCAATAACAGTGCTCGAGGAAGTGGATCACTTTAAAAAAGGCAATGATGTTATCAACTTTGAGGCGCGGGAGTTTATCCGTTCATTAGATAAGCTGAGCCAGGATTATTCGCTTAATGATTGGATACCGTTAAACGGTCCTACAAAGGGAAGGTTTAAAGTGCTGATGCATGAAAACAGTGAAATAGATGCGAACAAAATCTTTAACGAAAAAAAGGCTGATCACAACATTTTAAATGCAGCGCTTAAGCTGCGCGAAGAGATGCCTGGTCGCAAAGTGATTTTAATTTCAAAAGACATAAACCTGCGGTTAAAAGCCAAGTCGCTTGATCTGCTTACCGAAGATTACAATACTGGTAAAGTAAAAGATTTGGAGGGATTATATACAGGTTCTTCCATAGTAAAAAATGTAGCCCGCAAGTTTATTGATACGCTTTACCAGGAAGGTTATTTTCCATATCAGCATTTATTTAAAACCAAGCCTCCGTTTAATCATTACTACATTATTAAAAGTAAAAATGACGAAGCCTCGGCACTCGCTTTTTTTAATCCTGAAACAGATTGCATTGAACGTGTAATGAAACAAACTGCAAGCGGAATAAAACCGCGCAATGCAGAGCAGGCTTTTGCAATACATGCCGTCCTTAATCCTAATGTAAAATTGGTAACCATACAAGGTATTGCAGGTACAGGTAAAACACTGGTGGCATTAGCATCGGCATTAGAACAAAAAACAAAGTACAGGCAGATTTACCTCGCGCGTCCTATAGTTCCGCTGAGCAATAAAGACATCGGGTATTTGCCCGGTGATATCAAATCAAAAATCAATCCTTACATGGAACCTCTTTGGGATAACCTGAAATATATCCAAAGCCAATATGCCGAAACTGATAAAGAATTTAAAAAGATAAATGACATGGTGGCGAATGAAAAATTGCACGTAACACCACTTGCATATATTCGCGGACGTAGTCTTTCCAACGTTTGTTTTATTATTGATGAAGCGCAAAACCTCACTCCACATGAAGTAAAAACAATCATTACACGTGCCGGTGAAAACACCAAAATTATTTTTACCGGAGACGTTTTTCAGATTGATACTCCTTACCTTGATTCGCATAGTAATGGGCTTTCCACATTGATTGATAAAGTAAGGGGCCAAAGCATTTACGCACATATCACTTTGGAAAAAGGCGAACGGAGCGAGTTGGCAAACCTTGCCGGTACGATGTTGTAACAGGCATATTCTTAAATCTGATGGGCTATAACTTTTACTTCATCAACTTATAATCTTAAAATGTATATTTGTACAATGAGTTTTTATTAAGCCGCTATAATAATCAGATTGTTTATTCATCTAAGCAGTTTTTTTAAATGAGTCCCCCGCCAAATATCGCCATCAGTTATTAATTCATTCTACTTTGAAAAAGCTAATCTTATTGGTTTTGTTATTTTGCTTTCAATACCTCACTTATGCACAATGCACGTGTTCTTTGCAGGTTACGGCAACAAAGAAAAATGCAGTGCTCAATTGTACTAATGGCGCTATTACAGTTTTCGTAAATGGAAATATTTGCGGTTCGTTAACGCTTGCCAAAGTAACCATCAAAGATTCGGCTACCTCTGCAATTATTCAAACACAGTATGTAAGCCAGGTGCCGGGTTTTGTTTATTTCAGTAATGTACCTGCCGGACATTATAAAATTGTTGCGACTCATCCCTGCAGCACCTTTGCTTTAACTTATCTCAATGTGCCTGCTGTCATATCAGATCCCGGGTTTAATTCAGGAAGTATTGATGTTTATGTGCATGGCTGCAACAACGGTGCAATAGGACTTGAAATTACAGGTGATTATTGTCCTTCAACATTAAATATTTTGTGCCAGGATACCTTGCCTCCTTATACACAGGTAACTTTTACGCAAACATCCTATTGTTCATTTTGTTACCTCGCAGAAAATCTTCGTGCAGGTGTCTATAAAGTTGATGTGTATGATAGTGTTAATCCCGTTCATCATATTGATTATGTAACGATCAGTGAACCACCCTGCAATTTCTACATTTCAGCAAACCAGGGACGATCGGAGGCATGTGTAAAAGAAAATATTGTAGTTCATTTATTAGGAGATTATTGTTTGTCAAATACTTTTACCCTGAAGCTTTATAATGCTGCAATGGTTTTAAAAGACAGCATAATTAACCAGGTTTTAAATGACACATTAGTGCATTTTAATAATTTAAATGCAGGCACATATACAGTAAGTGTTACTTATGCAGATAGCTGCACTTCAAGTGCTACTGTGATTGTCAAAAAATTCTGTCCCGTTCCTTATAATCTTAACGACAGCATTGTTGACTCCACATCGCGAATGCTGCAATGGTCGGGTTATTCCTGCCTGACGGGTTACGAATTATCTTACAGGCCCAAAGGAACAACTGCCTGGCAAATAATTACTATTACCGGTGCGTCTAACACAAGTGCGACTATTACCGGGTTAACTTCAGGATCAACTTACCAGTGGCGTGTAAAAAGTAAATGTACAGCAACTTTAAAATCTTTGAACTCAGCTATAAAGACTTTTAAAGTTTCAAACGCAAATCGCCTGCTTTCAAATTTTGATGAGCAAAATATTGTAGTTAAGCCCAATCCAACTGATGATATATTTAATGTATCAATAACGGTTAAAACGGATAAGCCCATTACTGAAAGTTTTTATAGCAATATTGGTTCATTCATTTTTAGCAGAAAAAATTGCTCACCAGATGAAACCTATAATATCACCGGTTATCCCAAAGGGATTTACCTTCTTAGGGTAGAGAATGGGAGCAGTGTTATAACACGAAAGATTATACTTAACTGATTTCAGATAGCTCCTATAAAACCGCTTTGCTTCCATTACAAAACGGTTTTTTATTTTTAAAAGCCGGGTAAATAAAATCACAAAAAATAAAAATATGCAAAACAATATTTGCCTTAATCAGTCAAAAGATTATATTTGACATCTGTAATCATTATACACCACACTCCTTAACTCAATTAATTTTTCACTATAACACCCCCACACGCTATGAATAAATTTTCATTAGGAAAAACCATTGCTGTTCTTTTTTTCTTTTTCATATTTATAAGCAGCCTTTATTTTGCGCGCCAGTTTTTAATTCCAATTGCATTTGGAGGCTTACTTGCCATATTGTTTTTACCCTTTGCAAAATGGTTTGAGAATAATGGTATCGGGCGAACAGCGTCAAGCCTTTTATGTGTTTTAATATTTTTGATAGTAGCCGGAGGCCTTGTGTTAATCGTATCGTGGCAGGTATCAGGTCTTTCAGATGATATTACATTGCTACAGCAACGCGCCTCAAATTTTGTGACTGAAATAAATCACTACATCAGCCGCAGTTTTGGAATACCCGAAGAAAAACAACGTGCATTTATTGAACACCAGGAATTGACAAGCGCTCAAAATGCTGAAAATATTATTGCATCCATCATGAGTTCAATCATGAATATATTATTAAATGCCGTATTGGTGCTTATCTACATTTTCCTGTTTATGTTTTTCAGAGTTCACATCAAAAGTTTTATATTAAAAATAGTTCCTGAAACAGGTAAAAATAAAACTGACCGCATGATTAACAGCGCAAGTAAAATGGCGCAAAATTATCTTACCGGCACAGCATGGATGTTATCATTACTTTGGATTATGTACACCATTTGTTTCAGCTTATCAGGTGTTAAGTATGCATTGTTTTTTGCCATCCTGTGTAGTATGCTGGAGTTGGTGCCTTATATTGGAAGTATTACAGGTGCTGGTTTCACAGCATTGATTTCATTGGCACAGGGAGCCGACAGCAAGGTAATCATCGGAATTGCAGTTTCATTTGTAGTGATACAAATTATTCAAACCTATTTACTCAAACCCTTAATTGTTAACCGTGAAGTAAATATAAATCCACTCATTACCATATTAGTATTGGTGGCAGGACAACTGATATGGGGCATACCGGGATTGATACTTGCTGTGCCGATATTGGGTGTAGTTAAAATTTTCTGCGATAATCTTGAACCATTGCAGCCTTACGGATTTCTTATTGGTGGCGAAAAGAAAATAAGAAAAGAAAACCGGCTGGTACGAAAACTCAACAACATATTTCAGCGAAAAGAAAAGTCTGAAATCACATCCACATACAATTGATACAAATGACTAGCAAAGAAATACTGTCTGATTTAAAAGCTCTTGAGAATCCGGGCATTAAAAAAATTTTTTTAAAACATGGAGCTAAGGAACCGTTTTACGGAGTTAAAGTTGAACAGTTGAAAGAGTTTCAGAAAAAAATAAAGACCAACACGGCACTTGCCATTGAGCTTTATGATTCGGGAGTATCGGATGCCATGTATCTTGCGGGGTTGATTGCCAATGGCGCTGAGATGAATAAAAAGCAATTGCAGCAATGGGCTGAAAAAGCTCCCTGGTACATGATAAGCGAATATACTGTACCGTGGGTTGCAGCCGAAAGCAAATTTGCAACTGAACTTGCATTGCAATGGATTGATAATAAAACTGAATTTATAGCATCAACAGGCTGGGCAACTTTATCTTCTTACGTTGCTGTAACACCCGATGAAAACTTAGATATAAAACTTCTTAAAACATTATTAAAAAGAGTGGCAGATCAAATTCACAAAGCACCTAACAGGGTATGTTATACCATGAATGGATTTTTAATTGCAGTAGGAAGTTATGTAGCAGCACTTAGCGAAGAAGCAATTAAAACGGCAGAGAAAATCGGGCCTGTTACTGTTGATATGGGAGGCACTGCATGTAAAGTTCCGCTTGCAAAAGATTACATCAATAAAGTAAAACAAAAAGGTACAATCGGTAAGAAAAGAAAAACCACTAAGTGCTGATTCCTTTTCGCAACATAATGTTATGATCTATTCCATCTTCAATGTAAGGCTCGCCAGTTTCAAAACCAAAGTCAGCATAAAATTTTAGAAGGTAACGCTGCGCCCCGATTCTTACATCCACATCACCATAGTTTTCTTTAGCTACACGTAAAGCTTCTGCCATTAGTTGTCTTCCTAATCCGAACTTGCGATAAGTTGTTGCAGTTACCACGCGACCAATTGAAACTTCAGGATAACTTATACCAGGTTCTATTATTCTTGCATAAGCAGCTAACTTTCCTTCATCAGTAAAACCCATTAAATGCAATGCATGAAAATCTTTACCATCACAATCCATATAAGGACAGTTTTGCTCTACAATAAATATGCTTTGCCTTAAAGCTAATATTTCATAAAGTTCTTTGAGTGAAAGTTCAGCGAATGGCCTCACTTTAAAATTCAGATTCATGTATTCAAATCAATTTCAGGTTATAGATTGTCATTTATTCTTTCACAAACAATCCTTTTAGCGTATCGCCTTTGTTTGTGAGTGTAAGAAAAAAATTAATTGTCTTTTTTGCAATTTTAAAAAGTAATCTTTCTTCAGCCTGCTGCCTCACAGTTTCATCAACAGTAAAAGCAGTTGAATTGTCACCTGTTGCACTTTGCTTATATCGCTTTAATGAAATGCCTGTTGATAAAAACGAATCTTTTTTAAAACCATTTTGTTTGAACAACTTACTCAGCGTTTTTTTTGTGTAGTAACATAAATGTTCAGGATAAGCAAAAATGTTCCAGTGGTTCTTAAAATAATAACGCGACAACGCATCAAAGTTTGGTGTGGTAATATATACAGCCCCACCCTTGCGGCAAATCATACTAAACCTCTGCAACTCCTCATTGGGATTATTGATGTGTTCCATAACTTCTATTGAAACAATAACATCAAAGAAACCGGGCTGATAATTTTTAACATCGAGCCCACCTAAACTCATGTTGATACCTTTTGCCGTAGCAATATCAACCTGCCGCTGAGTAAACTCTGTACCATAAACATTCCAGCCTTTTGCTTTAGCGCGGTCGAGAAAATAGCCATTGCCGCAACCTATATCTATAATGTTATTATTCACCCTGTATTTTTCAAACTCATTTAACCATTCATCATATCTTAAAACAGTGATTGGAGAAAGCGGTTCGTTAATCGGATATTGATTATAAAAATTTGTAAGCTCTTCATAGGTTGGAATACGAATACTGAAAACAAATCCGCAATTGCTGCATTTAACAAGATAATCTTTCGCGTAAGCATCAAGTTTTTGCAATTGAGTTGCATTACACAGCAGGCATGATTTAAAATAGTTTTCAGTCATAACGGTTGCAGAAACATTTGGGAAAAATAGTAAAGATTTTTTTGCCTGTGGTTCATTGTCAAATGTATCCTGCAAATTTGTAAATCAACATACCGGTCCATTCATGAAAAAGAATTTCCCAGTTTGATAATGAACCCGTATCAGGAACAATTAATTTGTCAGGTGTATATGAGTTACCATTTGCATGTTCATCAACAGGAAATACATCGGCACTGATGCCTTGCTTATTAAAACAAGCCAGCGTTCTGCGGATATGAAAAGCAGAAGTTATAATTAGATAACGTTTACCATACAGGTTTGATTTGAGGATATCGGCACTCATCTTTGCATTCTCAAAAGTATTTCGCGATTGGCGCTCCTCAATCACATCACTATCAGGAATGTGCATATTAACCAGCATCTTTTTAAGCAAATCAGCTTCCTTAATTTGTTGCAACAACACATAACCTGAACCGCCCGTAAGCAAAATCTTTTTTATTTTCTTTTGCTGATACAGTTCAACAGCCTGCATTACGCGGTCAATTCCATTGCCGTAAACCAATCGTTTTGTTTCAGGATTATAATATCGCGATGCGCCTCCCATAACAATGCCGACATCATAAGCCTGGTTTATTTTATTGCTGCTATAAGCTCTTATTTCCCACATATTAAAGATGCTGTTTACAATAAAAGGGTTTGTGAAAAATATCAGTACAACAAATCCCGCAATAAAATATTTCCTTCTCTTGATTTGATTTTTACTAATCAGTGCAACTGAAAATAAAATGATACTCCACACCAACGGTGAAATAAAAAAGTCAAGAAGTTTTGATAAAATGAAAAACATAAATGCGAATGAAGGAAAAAATAAATGATGAATAGCGAACGTTGAATTTCGAATGTTGAAGTAACCACCACTTCAAAATTCATTATTCACCATTTATCATTCACCATTTTTATTTGCCTGTGGTTTATTTAGTGTAACACTGAACCAAAGTCCGTTAGTATAGAGTATCGGTTTTTCTGAATCACTTTTGTTCATAAGTTCAAATATTCTCTTCATTCCTTCGCCAAGTTCTCTCATAAGTTTATTTTCTCTCAGTACTCTTGCTATATGCGGATTTCTTGATTCGTGTGCGCCCTCAAGCTCGTATAGATTTTTAATGGAAAGTGTTGACAATAACGAACCGGGACTTTTTATTTCCATTCTGTCATTAAAAATATAAATCTCGATTCCATTTTGAATGGAATAATCTCTGTGCGCAATTGCATTGAGCATTGCTTCTTTGCACGCATCTTCGGGGTAAATAAATTTTTGTTCGAATTTTGCGTTCGAATCAAACTCGGTTTTGTAAGCTATGTATGGTCTTAAATTTTCCCACGATTTCAGCCACAGGTCAAAAATATTTCCCTGGATACTTTCATCACTTATTACATTATATTTTTCACCCGACTCCAATTTGTTTCCCTCAACTTTAAGAATCCTGATTT
This sequence comes from Bacteroidia bacterium, assembly GCA_039931675.1. Taxonomy (GTDB): domain Bacteria; phylum Bacteroidota; class Bacteroidia; order AKYH767-A; family OLB10; genus JAEUTH01. The sequence goes on from JBDTRM010000236.1 coordinate 15,196, forward strand.
GACATCTTGAATGCCATCGGTTAATTTCATTTGACTTAGAGAATAGCAAAAGAGCTGCTCTTTTTAAACGCAACCCATTTGTTCCGTAAATAGCCAGACCGATTTGTTGAAGGTAAAGCTCAACACTCAGCCCTTTGATATAAGCCTCAGCGGTGCTTTGGAGAATACTTAAATCTAAATCTGTAACTAATGCGCCATCTACGAATTGCCCGTCATACTCTCTTGATTTTATTTCTTGTTTTTCAAACTGAATCTGGTCAACAGATGCAGGCATTGTTGATTTGTCTTTTCTTCTTACGCATCTTCCGTCAGGTAGTTGGTATATTTGAGAGGTTCCTTTGTTAACTGAGAAATATAAAACGGTGAGTTCATTTAGTGTAAGTTTGGCAGAAGCTGTTAATGGCAATTCCTGTCCCGCATAAATATGCGTTTTGGTTGAGGCAATCATAGCAGCTATTTCCTCCTCATTATGAGGAACTCCTGTTATCGTTCCGTCATCTTCAACGCCAATCAAAATTTCGCCTCCGTCAGCATTTGCAAACGAAACCAAAGCCTCTGCAATATCTTCACATATTTTTTTTGTAAGCCGTGGTTTTTTGTTTTCAGGTCTTCTCTCCAATGCTGTTTTGAACTCACGAAAATGACTTTCTCCAAGTGTAATTGTATTTTTTACTCTCTCCTGAATCAGCAAAATTTCTTCCATTTGTCAAAGAAACAGAAAATATTGAAGATGCGATTTTCAAACTGAAAATCTATTTTACACGCAATAATGTAATTCTAAAAGCTAAATAGTTTCAATCATTCCATCACTTTCAAAAATACTAATCTGAATGGGAAAAAGCGAATGAAAAAAATCGTTTTAATCTTTCACCACTTTACCTTTCTTAATCACACCACTATTATTTCTCACTTCATAAATATAAATTCCTTTTGCAAGTTGCGAAGTGCTTAATGTTGTTGAGGTTGTAAATGTTTGTTGGAGAAGGGTGCGGGAGGTGATGTCGTAGAGGATTATTTCCGAAGGTTCATTTTTCTGAATGGTTAAATTTAGTTCATCATTGAAAGGATTAGGAAACAAATTATAAGTTTCAGAGGTATTTTCAACAATAGATAGGTTTAAACATAGATCAGTGATTGTTAAAGTTTCGGGCAGTTTGGTTATATTAATAACGGTATCAGACGGTTGAAATGAAAATTGAGGTGTAGGAACTAAAGTATCATATATGTTTATGACTGATGGAAATAAATCTATTTGATAAAATTTTGAAATACAACTGCTGTTATTTATAGAAGTGTCCACTTTTAAGACATCAAAATTATTTTGAAAATCCTGCGTAGGTCTAAGATAAAAGGAGGAGCCTTTACCAGGTATAATCTCATTAGGGTAATTAAGAGGACCTTGCATTCCCAAAAGGAAGTTTAAGAATTTATCAAAAATTGCCACTCTGACTATACCTGGCCATGTTGTGATGTCTGAATAATTCATGTATATTAAACTATCTGTTGAAGCTGCTAAATTAAATACATGATTCGGATTTGTTTCCTTTTGCGATATTACATTTAAGCTATCATCAAATTCTGTCAGTATTGTCCTTTCACTAATACTTGAACTGCTTAAAGCAATAAGATGATTGTTGTTTATCCTTGTTATGCCCTGGCATATTGACCAATCTTCATTGGTTATTACTTTTGCCTTTACTGCATGTCCATTTTTCTTCAATTTTAAAATATAAGCTCTTTCTCCATAAACATATTTGGTTCTTGAATATGCTCCTCCAATAAAATAGTTAGCCGGTGTTTCAAATGCGCAAAAACCATAACTTGAATTTGAATCTACTTTTTGCCGATAAGTCCAATTAATGTTAAATAGCGAATCAAGTTTTAAGATATAAGTTGCTCTAAACCCGTTTTTGGGTATGTCTCCGAAAGCTAAAAATCCTGAATCGCTGGTACTTATTATTCCAGATAATAATATTGCTTTACGAATGTGGTATGTTTTTGTATTAATCACATTTCCCATCGTATCTAATTTGAATAAATCTATTAGAGAGTTAGAATGATAATCGGTATAATAAATTAAAATTACCGGAAGCCCATCTTTTCCCTGAACCAAAAAAGTATATTTAATTTCCGGAAATGAAGGAACGTATAAATAAGACCAAATCAAATTGCCAATGCTATTGAATTTTGAAACTGAAACAAAGGTATCTACATAACTTGGTTGAGTCATAAGATGGTTTAAGGCATAAAAATTACCAGAGGAATCAACAAAACTTTTTGGGGGATAACATTCATAGTTTTCATAAGGAAATTGAATTGTCTTAGCCCAATAATTTTGAGATTGAGAAACTAAAGATGTCAAACAAAAGAAGGTGATAAGTAAATACTTTTTCATGGTGATTTGAATTAGTACTGTTGGTAATAATTATCTCTCACAAACCTACTCCTTTTTCACCAAAATCCAATTCATTACAATGAACATCGCGAGCATTCAAATCAATCAATTCTGTATTATCATTTTTTCGGGTAGAGACGCAATGTATTGCATCTCTTCAATCAAAATAAATCTTCCTTTCTTGCGCCTCATTAAATTTGTTGCAACTGTTTCGTTATGAAAGTAAACTTAACCGATAATCAATTAAGGTTTTTTAAAACCCTTAAAGTGGGAGAAAAAGTAGAAGGCAAGGTGATTAAAATTACACGCTTCGGTGTGTTTATCAGGTACAGGGTTTTAAACGGGTTGTTGCACATTAATGATATCACTTATGGCCGGATGACTGAGATTGAGGATTTCGTAAAGCTGAATCAGAAGATAAATGTGATGATTATTAAGATAGACGAAGAAAATCATCAACTGCAGTTTGGCTTAAAGCAGATGGAAGAAGAACCCTGGAAACTTCGTATCAATAAATATAAAGAAGGCGACACTGTGGTTGGATCAGTAGTTGCCATTTTAGATTATGGTGCTTTTCTATCCATAGCCCCCGGCATTGAAGGCTTGCTGCATGTTTCAGAGCTACCCGATTTCAACCCCAAAACAAGCACCAAAGATTATTTTCATATTGATGATGTGTTTCAGGTAACCATCATAAAGTTAGATGTGGCGGCTAAAAAGCTTTCGTTTAGTTTGAAGTAGCGTTGATTTTGATTCGCCAAACCTTGAAAACCAATTTGTCAAAGTCGAGCGGAGAACCCCGACCCTAAAGGGAGTCAGTCTTTGTTGCTGTCGAAGGACTCCCTTTAGGGTCGGGGTTCCTCAGAAGCAATTTCTTTAACCTAAATTCGATTCGTTTATAATAAATGAATCCACAGTTTTGTTTTTGGTAAAAAGGTATATATTTGCACCCCGTTTTAAAAAACTATATAAAAATGTCAAAGATTTGTGACTTAACAGGCAAGACTTCCATAGGTGGAAACAAAGTGTCTTTCTCTAACAGTAAAACCAAACGCAGATTCAATCCGAACCTGCAAACTAAGAAGTTTTTCATTCCCGAAACCGGTGAGTCTATCCGTTTAAAGGTATCAACTTCGGCCCTTCGCACCATCAATAAATTAGGCATCACAGCCGCTATTGATAAAGCAATGCGCAAAGGCTCTTTATAATTCAATTCTAATAATTAAGATTAAATAATCATGGCAAAGAAAGGCAGCAGAATACAGGTAACTTTAGAGTGCACTGAACATAAAAACAGTGGCATGGCCGGTACTTCGCGTTACATTACAACAAAAAACAAAAAGAACGACCCTGAGCGCATGGAGTTGAAGAAATTCAATCCTATCCTGAGAAAAATGACCGTTCATAAAGAAATTAAATAACATAAAGCAAAATGGCAAAGAAAGTAGTTGCAACACTAAAATCAGGTAAGGGAAAAGAATTCTCTAAAGTGATTAAGATGGTAAAAAATCCATCGGGCGCTTATTCTTTTAAAGAAGAAGTGGTACATAACGATCACATCAAAGATTTCTTAAAAGATAAATAAATCCTTGTGTATAAAAATATCGCAGAGCTTCTTTCGACTTTCGGAAGAAGCTTTTTTAGTTTAAAGTTTAGTCAATTAGCATTATTAATTTTCCTGATAATATAAACCTTAGTAGAGAATAATTAGTAGCCTCTGACTCACCTTATTACCTTATTTTGTTGAGTAAAATAAGGTAATAAGGTTAAATTAAGAGTAACGATATTTCTACTAAGGTTAAATAAACAGAGGTTTCACCCTATTTCCATATTCCCCAATTTCCCTATTTCCCTTTCCCCACAAAGCATGAATTTTTTCAGCAAAATATTTTCAAAAGAAAAAAAGGAGTCGCTTGACAAAGGCCTTGAGAAAACGCGCGACAATATTTTTACCAAGATTTCTAAAACCATTATCGGCAAATCAACCATTGATGATGATGTGCTGGATAAAGTTGAAGAGATACTTGTTACCTCAGATGTTGGTGTTGGCACTACACTTAAAATTGTTGACCGCATTCAGAAACGTGTTGCGCGAGATAAATACATCAACACGTCAGAACTCAACCGCCTGCTTAAAGAAGAAGTAGTTAACCTGATGCAGGAAAATTATAAGCAAGGTGAAGCAGATGATTATTTCAATCCTAAACAAAAACCTTACGTGATAATGGTTGTTGGGGTTAACGGAGTAGGTAAAACTACAACCATTGGCAAGCTTGCTAATCAATTTAAACTTGCAGGAAAAAATGTGGTGCTTGGCGCTGCGGATACTTTTCGTGCAGCTGCTGTTGATCAGTTAACCATCTGGAGCAAACGTGTGAATGTGGATATTGTATCGCAAGGCATGGGTGCTGATCCCGCATCTGTGGCTTATGATACTGTGCAATCAGCTATGGCTAAAGGTTATGATGTTGCGATAATTGATACTGCAGGAAGGCTTCACAATAAAGTTAATTTGATGAATGAGTTAAGCAAAATTAAAAGAGTGATGCAAAAGGTTGTACCTGATGCACCGCATGAAATCTTATTGGTGCTTGATGCTTCCACAGGTCAGAATGCAATTGAACAAGCAAGACAATTTTTAGCAGCCACTGAAGTAAATGCACTTGCCCTTACCAAATTAGACGGCACTGCCAAAGGCGGTGTGGTGATAGGAATATCCGATGAGTTTAAAATTCCTGTAAAATATATCGGTGTTGGTGAAAAAATGGAAGACCTCCAGGTTTTTGATCGCGAAGAGTTTGTAGATTCACTTTTCAAATCATAATTCGATGCGAAAACTGATAACACTCTTTTTACTAACCTTTACCGTATATGCTAATGCACAGCAATTAAAAAAACCATTCAGCATTTTCATTACTGATAATTACAACATGCAGTTTCTTGAAAACGATTATCGGATTACCAATGATAGCTTGATAATTACTGCTGTAAATGATAAAGGAGTTACGCATGTTGATTACCTGAGAAGAAAATTGACAAAAGCGGAGAAGAAAACATTAAAAGAATTCTTAAAAACTTATAATACTGATTCTTTTACTGTAGCAGAATATTTCAGCGAGTTTAAAAACCTGAAATTTATTGATTATATGCATTATCCGCGATTAATGAACTTGGAATTTACAGCGCCCGGTCTTCATAAAAAAGTCAAGGTGACAAACTGTTATGTTTATCGCGTTGCCGATTTAATTAATATTATCAATCAGATGATTCCGGAAGAAGTAAGAATCAAATACAGGAAGGATGACTTTAATCAGACGTATCCATAAAAGATTATCAATCCCAAAAGTTTGAAAACAAAGACAATAAATAAAAATGTAGTCAACGTGGTAACCCTCGGTTGCTCCAAAAATATTGTTGATTCAGAGGTGCTGATGGGCCAATTGCGTGCCAATGACTTTGAAGTTAATCATGAATCAACTAAAAAGAATGAATCAAATATTGTAATAATAAACACTTGCGGATTTATAGATAATGCAAAACAGGAAAGTATTGATACGATACTTCACTATGCGCGTGAAAAAGAAAAAGGAAACATTGAAAAATTGATTGTTACAGGTTGTTTAAGCGAAAGATATAAACCCGAATTGCAAAAGGAAATTCCTGATGTGGATGCTTTTTTCGGAACGCGTGATTTGCCACAACTTTTAAAAACACTCGGAGCAGATTATAAACATGAATTGGTTGGCGAACGATTACTCACCACTCCGAAACACTTTGCCTATTTAAAAATTTCAGAGGGCTGCGACCGACCTTGTTCTTTTTGTGCTATTCCGTTAATGCGTGGTAACCATATTTCAAAACCAATTGAAGAATTAGTTGCTGAAGCAAAGATGCTTGCTGCAAAAGGAACCAAAGAACTTTTATTGATTGCGCAAGATTCAACTTACTATGGTCTCGACATTTATAAAGAACGAAGATTAGCAGAGTTAATGCATCGCCTTTCCGATGTTGAAGGCATTGAATGGATACGGTTGCACTATGCTTTCCCGATGGGATTCCCGGTTGAAGTTTTGGATGTGATGCGTGAGCGCGAAAATATTTGCAACTATATTGACATTCCTCTGCAACACATTAGCGATTCACAATTAAAATCAATGCGGAGGGGAACTACTAAAGCAAAAACAATTCAGTTGCTCGATACGATTAGAACTAAAGTTCCGGGTATTGCAATACGCACAACCATGATTGCAGGTTATCCCGGTGAAACTGAAAATGATCATGAGCAATTATTAGAATTTATACAGGGAACTAAATTTGATCGCCTCGGTGTATTCGCTTATTCGCACGAAGAAAATACGCATGCTTATAAACTAACTGATGATGTTTCCGAAAAAGTAAAGCAACAACGTGTGGAAGCAGTGATGCAGGTGCAGCAAAATATTTCGTACGATATCAATCAGCAAAAAATCAGTAAAACATTTAAAGTGTTGTTTGACAGAAAAGAAGGCAACTATTTTATCGGTCGTACTGAATCAGACTCACCCGAAGTGGATAACGAAGTGCTGATAGATGCCCGAAAACATTATGTGCGCGTTGGTGATTTCGCAAATGTGAAAATTAATAAAGCTGAAGAGTTTGATTTGTATGGAGAAGTGGTTTAAGTGGCAGTGGTAGTTTTAAGTCAATAAAAAAGCGTAAATCAAAAAACAATTGTCAATCGTCATTCACACCTTCACCATCTTCCATTTCCCTCTCCTGAATAAAATATAAACGGCAATCGCCATCAAAGTTTCTGCAATGGGTATTGCAATAAAAACTCCTGTTGCACCGAGAGAAGTTTTTGTATGTAAGAAATATGCGAATGGAATTTGAAAAACCCAGAAGCCGAAAAAATAAATCCAGGTTGGAGTTTTGGTATCGCCTGCACCGTTAAAGGCTTGTGTTGTCACCATTCCTATTCCATAAAAAATATAACCTGAACTGATGATCTGTAATGAAAGTACTGCATACTTTAATTGTTCAGTTTGTTCAACGGGAATAAAAATGCTCACTAATGGACGTGCAAAAAAGAAAAATGTGCAGGTTACAAGTGCCATAAACACCACGTTATACTTAGTTGTGATAGCTACACTTTTCTCTGCTCTTAATGGTAATTGTGCGCCAAGATTTTGTCCCACCATTGTTGCTGCTGCATTACTCATTCCCCATGCGGGAAGAATAAAAAATATGATTAAACGAATGGCTGTCTGATAACCTGCTGATGCAGCACTTCCATATTCGGCAACCATTGCGGCAAGAAATATCCAACTTGCTGATGCAATTATAAATTGAAATGTTGCAGGCGATGCAATCTCGGTGAGGCTCTTAATTATTTTGAGATCAGGTTTGAAATGATGCAATTTTAAATTCAGATTGCCCGTTGATTTGTATAAATGATAAACCTGGTAAAGTACACCAACTGCCCTGCCTGTAGTAGTTGCAATGGCAGCCCCCGTAACACCAAATTGAGGAAAGAAACCAATGCCAAAAATCAATAGCGGGTCAAGAATGATATTAAAAATATTTCCTATCCATAAACTTTTCATAGCAATACTTGCATTACCAGCACCGCGAAAAATTCCATTAATGAGAAATAATAGAATGATAACTGCATTGCCACCAAACATAATGCGGGTGTACATAATTCCTTTTGCAATAGCCTCAGGCTGCGCACCCATAAGTTTCAAAATATCACCCGCAAAAATAAAACCCGGAACACCGATTACGATTGATGCAACAATTGAAAGCAGAATAGATTGAGCACCTGCATGTGATGCTTCCTCATAATTTTTTTCGCCAACTCTGCGCGCCACCATGGCAGTTGCAGCAGCACTTAGTCCGATTCCAACAGAATAAACAATTGTAATTACCGATTCAGTTAGACCAACAATGGATACAGCATGAACACCGATTTTATTTACGAAAAAAATATCTACCACAGCAAAAACCGATTCAAGAGCAAGTTCCAGCATCATCGGAATTGCAAGCAACACAATAGCTTTATTCAGATCAATAACTGTAAAATCATATTCATCACCACGGATGGCAGATTTTATAACAGCATAATAACGGCTTAACTTACTGGAAGTTGAAGTTTGATTTTGCATGATGGCAAACGTAAACATTCATTGTAAACTTTTCAATGTCAGACACCTTTTTCGGGTGTCAGACATTTTGCTCTCAGCAACTTTCGGAAAGGTGAACACCATATCCATTTGTAACCTCTGAGTTTTTTTTCAACCTCGGAGGTTTTACATGAGTCAACTTTCGGAAAGTTGAAGGAACTTTCTGAAAGTAATCTAAACATAATGTTATAAACTGCGTATGGTTGGTGTTTTTTCCACCAACCATTGACGGTACTGTGCCTGTATTGGTTGGTGAAAAAAACACCAACCACAGGTAAATCACAGGTAATAAGCATGTTATTGTCTATTATCAAAACATTTTACTTTTGCGGTGTTAACTCAATCATTCAATCATTCAAAATTCAACCTTAACATGGTCGCAACTGAAAAACTTGATCTCTCAAAAACAAAAACGCCAACAGGCACAACTTTAAATTGTAAAGGCTGGGTGCAGGAAGCAGCATTGCGCATGTTGCATAATAATTTGGACCCTGATGTAGCAGAACGTCCGGAAGATTTAATTGTTTATGGTGGCACAGGAAAAGCTGCGCGCAACGTTGAATCATTTCATCTTATCGTTAAAGCTTTAAAAGATTTAGAAGAAGATGAAACACTCTTAATTCAATCAGGTAAACCTGTTGGAATTTTGCCAACACATAAAGATGCACCGCGTGTTATTATTTCTAATTCGCAATTAGTTCCTCATTGGGCTAATTGGGATGAGTTCCGCAAATTGGAAGCAATGGGTTTAACTATGTATGGACAGATGACTGCAGGTAGCTGGATTTACATTGGCTCACAAGGAATTGTTCAAGGAACTTATGAAACGTATGCGGAAGTTGCACGTCAGCATTTCGGTGGTTCATTAAAAAACACTTTAAATGTAACTGCCGGTCTGGGCGGAATGGGTGGTGCACAGCCACTTGCTATAACTATGAATGAGGGCACATGCCTTGCAGCCGAGATGGAAGCATGGCGTGCAGAGAAACGCATACACACACGTTATCTCGATTTTATGTATCACAATATTGATGAAGCGATTGATAAAGCAATAGAAGCAAAACAAAAAGGTGAAGCGGTTTCGATTGCCTTTATTGGCAATGCAATTGATTTATTAAAACGATTAATTGAACGCGGGATAACTCCTGATACTTTAACTGATCAGACTTCTGCACATGATGAATTGGTTGGTTATTTTCCTGAAGGATTATCTGTTGAAGAAGCAAAAGTGCTTCGCGAAACTAATCCGAAAGAATATATTTTCAGAAGTAAAACAAGCATGGTTAAGCATGTGCAATTCATGCTTGAATTGCAGAAGAAAGGCGCAATAACTTTTGATTACGGAAATAATATTCGCGGACAAGCGCTTGCAATGGGATTGGAAAATGCATTTGATTTTCCGGGCTTTGTGCCTGCATATATACGCCCGTTGTTTTGTGAAGGCAAAGGTCCTTTTCGCTGGGCTGCATTAAGTGGAGATCCTAATGATATTTTAGAAACAGATAAATTAATTCTCGAACTGTTTCCTGAAAATAAAGCGTTGGCACGTTGGATAAAAATGGCGCAGGATAGAATTGCATTTCAAGGTTTACCTGCTCGAATATGCTGGCTCGGACAAGGCGAACGTGAATTGGCAGGACTTGCGTTTAATGAATTAGTTAGAACAGGAAAAGTAAAAGCACCGATAGTTATAGGACGCGATCATTTGGATACAGGCAGCGTAGCATCACCCAATCGCGAAACAGAAGCTATGAAAGACGGCAGCGATGCTATTGCTGATTGGCCTGTTTTAAATGCCCTGATAAATACTGCCGGTGGGGCAAGCTGGGTTTCATTACATCATGGCGGTGGAGTAGGTATTGGTTATTCAATCCATGCAGGTATGGTGATTGTTGCCGATGGAACTGCCGATGCTGAGCGCAGGTTAAAGCGTGTGTTACACAACGATCCTGCAATGGGTGTTATACGTCACGCTGATGCTGGTTATGATATTGCCATTGACACAGCACGCAAACATCGTTTGGATATTAAAGAGCGATTGAAATAATTTTTACGATTCGTATTGAGACACATTGAATGTGTCTCCCGATTGCGTTTAATGTTAAAAAAAATCGCACGGAGGCACGGAGAAGCACGGAGAAATTAAAATAATTTAAGGTTTCGGGAATATCATTTTTTAAAAAGGTATCCACATTTTTTGATTCCCAATCTTAATGCCCTGGCAAAATATCTTTTCAGATTTTATTATTATTAAACAATTTATTTTTAATCTTGTATTCTACAATACTAAAATTGAATACTATGAAAAAAATCTACAAACATTTATTATTTACATTATTGCTCGCTTCAATAAGCAGTTTATCTGCAAATGCACAATGCTCAGTTGCAGGCACAGCTACAGCTACCGAAGACAGCATTTGCGACAACGGAACAACCACTTTACAATTGGCAGGTTATACGGGTGCTATTCAATGGCAGAGTTATAATGGCACTTCATGGGTTAATCTTGTTGGTGCAGGTGTAACTACAGACAGTTGCATTATAAATGTTGCCGCTACCACCGATTATCGTGCACTCGTAACTGAAACGGCTTGCCTTCCCGACAGTTCAAATATTTTAACAGTTGTAACTGGATCAATTCCGGTTCCTGTTGTTATTGGTGACACCGTTTGCGGTTATGGCATTGTTGATCTTCAGGCATCGGGAGCGGTTGATTATAACTGGTATAATGATTCTTCAGGTGGCAATGTAATTGCAAACGGAACAACCTATAGCCCAACAGTTGCTGCTACTACAACTTATTATGTAGAGGCGTTAAGCGGAGGCGGAACTGCTGCACCACTTACCACCACTTTTGCCGGGGGCAATGGTTTTGATGGAAATATGTTTGACATTGAAGCCATCAACCAGGTTACCATAACGAGTTTTGATTGCAATTGCACTGCAAGCACTGCTTATGCTGAAATCTGGTACAGGCCGGGAAGTTATGTTGGTCATAACCTTGATAGTATTGGTTGGACTCAAATTGATTCCGTTCAAATGACTTCAACCGGAAATGGTTTCGGAACACCTGTTCCTATAAATATAAATGTAACTATTCCTGCCGGTCAGGTTTACGGATTCTATTTTCATTTTGCAGGTTCTGTTGATTATACCGATGGAACTGCTGTTGGCAATGTCGCAGCACAGGATGCTAATATTATTGTTAAAGAAGGACATGGCGGTGCTTATTTTAATCTCACTAACTCACCCCGTATATGGAATGGCACTGTGTATTACACTGCCGGATGCACCAGTGCGCGTGTACCGGTAACAGCTACAGTAACCATTGCTGATGAGGTAGCCATCAGCGCATCAGATAGTGCGTTATGCCTTGGCACATCAGCAACTTTAGATGTAACAAGCGCCAATGTTAATTACACTTACACCTGGTCTCCTGCAACAGGTTTAAATGCAACAACAGGTTCGTCTGTAATTGCAACACCACTCGTTCCAACAACCTATACAGTAATAGGTAGTGACGGCACCTGTGCTGATATTGAAAGTGTTTATATTAATGTAGGACCCGCTTCAGTTGCAGGTACAGCAAGTAGTGGTGGCGATACTATTTGCCTTGGTTCTACAGTTACATTAATACTAACTGGATCTATTGGTACAATTCAATGGCAGGGTTACGATGGCGTTAACTGGGTAAATGAAACTTCACCAGGCTTTGATTCAACAGTATATGAAGTATCGCCATCGCAGTTTACGCAGTATCGCGCCATAGTTGTCAGCGGTGGTTGTGCGCCCGACACGAGTGTAACTCTCTCCATTGAGGTAGTATCAATTACCGATCCCACTGCAACAGGTGATACCATTTGCGGACCGGGTATTGCAAGTTTAACAGCATCAGGTGTAGGATCATTGCAATGGTTTGCTGATACGTTAAGTTTTACTGCACTTGGTTCAGGTTCAAGTTTCAATCCATCTATTACGGGAACAACTACTTTTTATGTTGAGTCGTCTGCAGGTTCAATTTACAATGTTGGCGCAATTAATCCGGGTATAGGCAGCCAGGCTACATCGCCAGCTTCCGATTACGGTTTACAGTTTGACTGCAACAAGCAATGTGTTTTAAAACGTGTGTATATAAGTCCTTCGCAGACAGGAAGCATCACAATTAATCTGCGTGCAAGCCAGGGCGGACCTGTATTGCAAAGTTTTACAACAAATGTTCAAGCATTTACAGGTACGCAACCGGCTGATGTTGATTTTAATTTAAGCCCCGGAATCGGTTATCGTTTAGAATTAGAAAACGGAAGTGTTCAATTATATCGTAATTCAAACGGTGCGGCTTATCCTTACACTGTGCCGGGTAGCCCCGTAACTATTACAGGATACGTAAATCCGAATTTTGCCACCGGGACATTGTATTATTGGTTTTATAACTGGTTGATTGATGATGGATGTCAGAGCAATCGTATTCCTGTTACTGCAGAGGTTTTGCCTTTGCCTGCTGTTCCTGTAATTACTCAGAACGGTGCCGTACTTAATTCTTCTTCGCCATTGCCATGTCAATGGTATTATAACGGGGTGCTTATACCCGGTGCAACAACACAATCAATTACCATTTCGCAATTAGGAGATTATACAGTTACTGTAACTGATGTCAATGGATGTTCATCAACATCATCAATATTTACAGTTACAGCTATTGGAATTAAAGAGATTGCAGGTAATTCTATTGCAGTTTATCCTAACCCTTCAGCGGGTGATTTTATTTTAAAGCTTGCTTCGCCACTTTCAAAAGAATCAGAAATAAAAATTACTGATGCTTACGGCAGAGTGGTATTTGCACAAACTGTGGCAGCAGGTAAGTCGGAAATAAAATTTGATCTTCAACTTTCCGATGGTTATTATATGTTGCAGCTTAATAATGCTGATGGAGTTTTAAGACAAAAAATTGAAATCATAGAATAATTGGTTTTTTTGTTCAAGAATGAAAAACGGTGTGTAAAGAATTCTGTACACACCGTTTTTTTTGTGCATCAGGCAAATATATCGGCTATAGGGTACAAGTTCCGGATACGATTTATAGTAAGTAATATTATGTTAGAATAGATGAACGAACTACATCAGTTTATAAGTTGGAGACAATCTCCGAACTACTTAAGCGAACTTCTTATTTGAGAACAGGTAGCGAACTAAGCATTACCTTCCTGCCCGATCATCTAAAAGATAAACCCATTTATAAAATTCAGAATGAATTCATTTGCTTAACATTGTGAGCACGATTGTTGAAACTCAAAATCTATTAACTCTAAATACTTTAAAACAATGGTAAACTTTAAACACTCATTTAAAATAATATCAGTACTGATATTATTAGCAATTACTTTCTCGTATGCAGGTAATGCACCTGTATGGTCGGCTGAATTTGATACGCCAATTTTATGGCAGCGTACTACATCGCTTGGAAATTTTGTTGTTAGCACTTCAGATGGTTTGTATGGTCTTGATACCAAGACAGGAAAAAAAACATGGTCAATTAAAAGTCTCGGAAATTTAACCGAAGGTGCTTACGAAGAAATTCCTAATACACCTTTTATAAGTGTTGGAAAAGGCAACAACGAAACTTATTTCGTTGAACCTTTTGAAGGAAAAATTATTTTTTCAAGTGCCGATGCAGGATTAAGCAAGGTGGAAAAGAAATATTTTTTATATAAAAATAATTGTGTGCTCGTAACAGGAAATGCTGTTGGTGATAAGACTTTAAAGATGGTTATGGTTGACATGGCCACAGGAAAAGTATTGTGGACAAAAGGAAGTGAGTTCGGAGTTATTTCCTCATTGTATGAATTGGAAACAGGCGACTTTTTAATTTCAACGCTGTTTTATTTTTATAAAATCAATATTAAAACGGGTGCGGAAGTTTTTAAAAACGTGATGGATAAACGTATGAAAGGCATGGAAGGATTATTCAAAGGATTGGATAAGGGGGGAGCCAATTTAAAGGGAAATGATGAACCGCTATTGCGCATGTTTCACCGCGATGGTGATGAAACATTTTATATTGCTTACGAACAAAAGCAGACCACGACAGTAAATAACCAGACTGCGATTTCTTACAACACTATCTTCAATTCATTTTCGGTAAATGATGGAAACCAGGCGTGGCCTAACACAGTTGAGTTTCAAAATACGCATATAGGACCTGTTGCATTTGATGATAAAGGTTTAATCATTTATCAGAATAATTTAAACATGTTGGATTATAAAACAGGCGCGAAACTTTGGGGTAAGAAAGGAAAAGGTATTGATGTTAAAGGTGATGCATTGCGTTATGATTATTTTAAAGAAGGCATTTTAATAACATCAGGTAAGCAAGGTTCAACCGACAATTATGTAAATATTCTTGATGCTAATGCAGGTGCATTTAAATTTGAAAAGTTTTTGCGTTTAAATGGCACTATTCAAAAGCAACAGCAAATTGATAAAGGCTTACTCGTTATAACCGATGAAGAATTAAACATTATCAATCTCACAACAGGACAATTTTATTTTGATCCTCCCATTAAAACAAAAGGATCATTAACGGTTACTGTTGGCAATACTTTATATGCCGTAAATACTAAAGATGATTTTGTTTATACCGTTGATCTTGCAACAGCAACTTCAAAAAAATTATCTGCAGTGCCCGTTAAATTTGAAGGTAAAGAAGATGCTAAATCAATTGAAGTAAAAGGGAGTTCTATCATCGTTTCATCTGATCAGAATATGGCTGCTTTTGATATGAGCGGAAAATTATTGTTCAATAAATATTATGCAGCTCCGCAGTTGCCCGGCTTAACACGTGCGCTGTTGTATGCAAATGCTGTTCGTGCTGCTTATGTAGGCGTAGTTGCAGGTATGGCTTCGGGTGTTTATGGTGCAGCATCTGCATCGGTGGTAGTTAAACCGGGCGATGTTAATGCTGCCATGACAAAAGGCTTAACACAAGGGGTATCGCAGATGTATGGTGATATTTCTAAAGCAGGAATTTCTTATGCAACTAAGGCATGGCAGGCTGCAGAACAGCGTTTCAAAGCATCTGCCGAAGCAACTGATTTTAAATTCATGCTTCAGGCAGTTGATAAAAAACAAAACGTATTGATTAAAGTGAGCAAAACTGATGGCAGCAAAACAGATGTTATTTCATTAGGTGATGATAAAAATCCCGGCTACGAAGTGGACGATATTGATAAGCGAGTTTATTTCAGAGCCACTCCTAAAAAGATAGATTGTTACCAGTTTTAAAAAATAAAATTGACGATTGACAGGGGAATAATGACGATGAACGATTGACCATTGCCACCATTGCCAATCGTGAATGGTCAATCATCAATTCTCCTCAAAAAATAACGACCTCCTTAATTGCCCTGATCGGAATATCGAATCCTGATTTCAGTTCAATATGGCTATCGGTGAGTGCCCACACTGTTGTTTCTACTAATATGGTTCCATCAGTAGTTTCGCAAATCAATTGCACCTTTGCCTTATGTTCGTTGCCAAGGCGCACTGCTTCATGAAGGTGAGTAAGACGTTCATGCTTGTCTTCATGTTTATGTAATACTTCATGATGAACGAAATGATAATTTCGCAATTCTTCTTTTGTAACGGTTTTAGCTTGCATAAGATGTTGTTATTTTTGCGTTGCCAAAATAGAAATTAAAATATGGATATTTCAAATAAACTAATGAGAAAATTAAAAGTTCAATTATTCACTGTAAGTGCATGTATATTATTGCTTGCATCCTGTACCGATGAAAACACTTCACCAACGGGCGATGACCGAGATAATTTTACCGGAACATGGACTTGCTCAGAACAGAGCACTATAAACGGTTCATCAACTTTTTCAGTAACCATTTCAAAAATTGGTGATCTTGATTCTGTCTCTATAAAAAACTTTTACGGACTTGGTCCTAATTACTCTGCAATAGCGCTTATTTCAGGAGGCAGTATAACTATTCCAAATCAAAGCATCCAGGGAGGTTATACAACTTACGGTGATGGATTAAAAAGTAATTCAAAAATCAATTTTACCTATTATGTAAATTTTAGCGGGGTGAGTGACACTGTTACTGCGGTTTATAGTAAATAGAAAATTGCGGATGATTGCAATTACGTTTTATTCAGTAAATTATTTATTTGAATTACATTCGTTGTAATTATTTACATGTTCAAAGGTTATCAAATGATATTTCAACAGGTTTGGAAAAAAGTATTTTAAAACCAGCAGGGCTAATAAAATAAAATTTAAAGTTATGATAAGATATGCAATTGTTATTGAGAAAGCTAATGACGGTGGTTTTTGCACTTATGTACCCGACCTGCCCGGATGTGTGGGAATGGGTACTACCAAAGAAGAAGCAATTGAAAACATTATTGAAGGAATAAAATTTCATCTTGATGGTTTGAAAGAAGAAGGCTTGCCAATACCTAAATCTATAACTGAAGTAGAGAACTTAGTATTTGAATATGCTGCATAGTTCTTTTAACTCTTACCATATATGAAAAACCGGTTACTTCATATTATTATGCTTTTGTTTTTATGCAACGGTGCTTTTGCGCAGGCTCCTTTGGTAAAGCAATGGGATAAAAGGTTTGGGGGATTTAATGATGATGCATTTACCACATTTCAGCAAACATCTGACGGAGGATACATTTTGGGAGGGGCCTCAAAATCTGGAATAAGCGGAGATAAAACGCAACCGAATTGGGATTCAACGCTTCATCTTTCCGATTATTGGGTTGTAAAAATTGATTCGATAGGAAATAAACAATGGGATAAAAGGTTTGGAGGAACTGCAAGTGATTATCTTACTTCATTGCAAGAAACAACTGATGGAGGATTTATTTTAGGTGGCATGTCAAATTCAGATAGTAATGGAGATAAGACACAGCCAGTTTGGAATAACTATGGATTTAATGATTACTGGATTGTAAAAATTGATTCACTCGGAAACAAACAATGGGATAAGCGATTTGGTGGAACATTTGACGACAGACTTTTTTCGGTGCTACAAACAACTGACGGAGGATATGTTTTGGGCGGATTTTCAATTTCTCCGATGAGTGGAGATAAAACTCAGCCAGCAATGGGTTATGATTACTGGATAGTAAAAACTGATTCACTTGGTATGAAGCAATGGGATAAAAGTTTTGGGGGAGCAGATGGTGATTATTTTAATGCATTAAGACAAACAGTTGATGGAGGATATATTTTAGGAGGATATTCATATTCCGGAATAAGCGGAGATAAAACACAATCATCTAATGGTTGGGATGATTACTGGATTGTAAAAATTGATTCAACAGGTACAAAACAATGGGATAAAGGATTCGGTGGCACTGCTTCGGACGACCTGAATTCAATAACTCAAACTACCGACAAAGGTTATATTTTGGGAGGGTTTTCTTCATCCCCCATTAGCGGAGATAAAACACAATCAAATTGGGATACGACTTTGACTACATGGGATTATTGGATTCTCAAAATTGATTCATTGGGAAACAAGCAATGGGACAAAAGATATGGCGGAACTTTTGATGACTACAGATTTGGAAACATTTCACAAATTGCCGGTGGGGGATATTTGATATCAGGCACCTCCGATTCTCCAATAAGTGGGAATAAAACGGAAAGCAATTTGGGGAACAAGCAAATTTGGGTCGTCAGAACAGATGCATTAGGAACTAAGTTATGGGATAAAACAATTTTCACAACCGGTGATGATCTTTGGGGAAATGCAATTCAAACAAAGGACGGATGTTATGCAATTGCGGGGGAAACTCCTTCCGGAATTGGGGGTTATGTTACAGAACCTAATTGGGATACTTCTAATGTGTTTACTGATTATTGGATAATAAAACTCTGTGACACCACCCAGATTAATTCTTTGCCAATAGTCAATCTATCAAGCAACGACACCCTTTTCTGCGAAAAGCACTGCCTCGATTTTTTTGATCTCTCCACAAACAACCCAACCTCATGGCAATGGTTATTTCCTGGTTCAGATAGTTTAACAAGCACGCTTCAAAATCCTACAAACATTTGTTACAATAGTTACGGTAGCTATGATGTTACCCTTATTGCATGCAATGCCGCAGGTTGCGATACTTTGAATCTCACCAACTTTATAACCTGCTATCAAAATCCAACTGACAGTATTTATCAATCAAACGATACTTTGTTTTCATTGCCTGCTTATGCTTATCAATGGTATGAAGTAACAAATGGAATTATTGCAGGAGCAACCGATCAATATTTTATTCCGCAACAAGCGGGGAGTTATTATTGTGTGATAAGTGATTCAATTGGTTGTAATGCGAGTTCAGATATAATTGTAATAACTGCAGCAAACCAAATTTCAAATTTCAATTTTCCGCTTTCAGTTATTCCTAATCCTTTCAACTCTACCATCACCATCACATTTCAAAAACAAAACATCAGGAAAACAACCTTCACAATAAAAAATGTTTTAGGACAAAATGTTTATAGTAATAGTAGGATCTGTCCCCCTTCAGGGGTTAGGGGTTCTGCGATCGTCAACAATTCCTTTCAAATTGATTTATCATTTCTTCCCAAAGGAATTTATTTGCTTGTTGCGATGATAGATGATACACGATGCATCAAAAAAATTGTGAAGGATTAATTGAGCGTTGCTCAAAAATTATTTTCATTTCACAATTAGTTTTTCGTTTTCTTTAGCCGATTAATAGGAAGATAGGGGAATAGGGAAATATGAGAATTTGGAATTAAGTAAGTAAAGGAAACATCAAACTTCAAACTGTCACACTGAGCGAAGTCGAAGTGCTCAAACCTCAAACTAAAATATGGATCCACAAGTTGAATATGTTTCGCGAATTGATTTTACAGAATTGCGCGAAGGAGTTGAAAAAGTAAAATCTGAAATCGGCAAAGTAATCGTTGGTCAACAGCAGGTGATTGAAATGATGATTGCTGCCATACTTGCAAATGGGCATGTGCTGCTCGAAGGTGTGCCCGGTGTTGCAAAAACCCTGATGGCAAATTTATTAGCGCGCACTATTAAAGCTGATTTTACACGCATTCAATTTACTCCCGATTTAATGCCAAGCGATGTAATCGGCACTGCCGTTTTTCATCCTGAAAAAGCGCAGTTTGAATTTCGCAAAGGTCCTGTGTTTTCAAACATTATATTGATTGATGAGATCAATCGCTCACCTGCAAAAACACAGGCTGCATTATTTGAAGTGATGGAAGAGCACCAGATCAGCTATGATGGTGTTACATATAAAATGCGCGAGCCGTTTTTTGTAATCGCCACACAAAACCCGATAGAGCAGGAGGGAACCTATCGCTTGCCCGAAGCACAATTAGATCGCTTCCTGTTTAAGCTGATGGTAAATTATCCTACGTTGCAGGAAGAAGTGGAAATCATTAACGGACACCATACACGCACTGCTGATACAAAGCCTGTTGATTTAATTGAAGGTGTTTTGGATGGAGAGAAGATTGCAAATTTCAGAAGGAAAATAAAAGAAGTGCATGTAGAACCAAAACTGATTGATTACATCGCTAACCTCATCACACAAACCCGTAATGCAAAATCTATTTTTCTCGGTGCATCACCACGCGCATCGGTTGCAGTGCTTAATACATCAAAGGCGTTAGCCGCAATGCGTGGCCGCGATTTTATAACTCCTGAAGATATTCGCGAAGTGCTTCCAAACATTTTACGTCATCGTTTAATACTAACTCCTGAAAAAGAAATGGAAGGAGCATCAACAGATGATATTATAAAACTGCTGATGCAGAAAGTGGAAGTGCCACGGTAAATAGTTTGGGTTTAAGGATGAATATGCACGCGATACAATCGCGCGCAAGAAGGAAAACTCTAAGAAACTTTAAACGTTAAACCCCAAACTTGAAACGAAAGCAAGTGCGCAACATAAAATCTCTATATCTCACTAATCGCTTATTCATTTGCATAGGTGCATTTATGGTGTTTTTTATTGTTGCATTTGTTGAACCATTTTTATTTGCGCCTGTTCAGTTGTTGTTTTTCGGATTGCTTGCATTAATGGTTTTAGATGGACTGATGTTATATGGAACCAAGGATGCAATTTTTGCAAGACGTGATGCTCCTGAAAGATTATCAAACGGTGACTACAATGACTTGTTTATTTATGTTGTAAACCGTTACAACTTCAAATGCGATTTTGAAATCATTGATGAAATTCCTTTTCAGTTTCAGAAGCGTGATGTGCTGTTTACACTTTCATTAAATAAAAGCGAAACAAAAATTATCCGTTACCAGTTGCGCCCCACCAAACGCGGTGAATATAATTTTGGTGCAGTAAATGTTTATGCAAAAAGCCCTTTGGGATTAATCAGGCGCAGGTACCAGTTTTCTCAAAATATAATTGTTCCTGTTTATCCTTCTTATTTGCAATTACGGCAATATGAACTGATGGCCATCTCGCATCGCTTAACTGATATCGGGATAAAACGAATCCGCAGGATTGGCCACAGCATGGAGTTTGAACAGATTCGCGATTATGTGCAGGGGGATGATTACCGCACCGTAAACTGGAAAGCCACAGCACGCAAAGCACAGATGATGGTGAATGCCTACCAGGATGAAAAATCACAACATGTGTATTCGCTCATTGATAAAGGCCGCGTAATGAAAATGCCTTTTGAAGGATTGACTTTATTGGATTATGCCATCAATGCATCATTAGTTGTTTCAAGTGTGGCTTTGCACAAACAAGATAAAGCAGGTGTGATAACTTTTGCAAATAAGATTGGTGATATCCTACCTGCTGAACGCAAATCATCGCAAATGAATCGCATTAATGATGTGCTTTATCATCAGCAAACCCAATTTCTTGAATCAGATTATGAATTGCTTTATGCAACAATAAAAAGCAGAATATCGCAACGAAGCTTGTTGATACTTTATACCAACTATGAAACCATCAATGCCATGCACAGGCATTTAAAATTTCTGCGAAAGCTGGCAACACAACATCTTTTATTAGTTGTATTTTTTGAAAATACTGAACTGAAATCACTATTAGATAAACCAGCAAGAACAACAGAGGAGATTTACATGAAAACAGTTGCCGAAAAATTTCGTTTCGAGAAAAAGCAAATTGTAAACGAGCTATCGCATTACGGAATTCAATCTGTGCTAACACCACCTGAGCAATTAACCATTAATGCAATCAATAAATATTTGGAGTTTAAATCGAGAGGTTTGATTTAGATTGTTGTTTGAAAAAAAATCGCACGGAGGCACGGAGAAGCACGGAGAAAAAAGTGATGTCACCCTGAAAGGAACTTCTATGAAAAAGAACGCATGTTTGTATTTGTTCAATTGGTTGGCCGAAATCGAATTTCATTTTCACAATTCTTTCAATTTAACAATAGTGTGTGATCAGGAAATTCGTTTTCAAACACAGAAGTTCCGCCAAGGGCGGATGACAAGGTACTCCGCGACTGTCAACCGCCCTTGGCGGAACTTCTCAGTAAAGGAATGCATGATTGTATTTGTCCAATTGTTTGTTTGAAACTGCATATTAAGGTTGTTTGACTTTCGGAAAGTTCCTTCAACTTTCCGAAAGTTATTTGTATTCACACAAAAATTATAATTTGTAAATCGCATAGGATTCATTATCCAAAACCATGTTATAATTAATTTTAATTTCTGTTCCGAAGGTTTGTTTTAAGATGATGATGTATTTAAGACCTTTCGTTTTCAAATCATTAATATATGAAGGATCTGATATTTTTTCATTGGTATCTACCCAACCTTTGCGATGTGCAAAATACATTGGTGTAGGATATTGTCCGCAGTTAAAAATTACCAGGTCATTTCTTTTCGAAAACTTATCGAGATCACTTTCTAACTGCAACAGTTTTTCGTCTTTATCCTTGATTCTGAAATCATGTTGCTGATTTAAGATGCCTTCAACGGCAATGGCAAGTAAAACTATGAATGCAATTTTTTTATTTGTTATAGCGCTAACTGCATAGCCGGCCACGAGTGCCATTACGGGAACAAATGGAATAACGTAATAAGTATGATGCGAGAAATTGAAACCCTCTTTAAAAACTAATATCAAAAATGCTGGAAAGGCAAATAAGAAAGTGTACGCAAGTCTTCTTTCTCCTCTCTTAAACATCAGGAACAGTCCTGCTACAAATGCTGCAAAACCTGTATATTTTAACGAGGTATCATAAAATCTTGAAAGTGCATTGTTCAGGTTATTCCAGATATCATTTGCTCCTTCAGCAAAACTTTTACCCATAAAGAAATGCCAGAATCCATATTCTTTAACTAAAAACGGCACCCAATAGAAATACCAGGATGAAACAACTGACAGATAAATCAATGAAGAAAACAGAAAAATTATTTTTGGTTTAACGGCTATTTTAGAATCTAAAATCAATGGCGCAAAAACCACAAGTATATATGCTGAAGATATTTTAGATAATGTTGCCACCAGGCAGAAAATAAAATAGAATAACAAATCCCTGGTTTTATTTCCACGGTCTAAATAATTGCTGCCATAAAACATCCCGATAAATAATAATGACATGGAGAATGTATCGGGCATTATTTTGCGTGAGTAGCAAAACCAGAGTGATACCAGCAAAATGAATGCAGCATTAAAAGCAATTTTTGGTGAAAAATATTTTTCGGCCAGCTTGAAAAAGTACATTATACCAAAGCTTGAAACAATTAAATTGATTAGCCTTCCGTACCAATGTTGGTAACCGAATAGCAATGAAACCAGGTAAATGAGGTAATTGAAAAATGGAAATTCCATTCCTGTGATTCCTGTTTTTTCACCGGCAAAATCAATCCGTGGATAAAAAACATTTGCGTCCACTTCATAAAAATTACGTGCCACCATGGTAACAGTTGTTTGTCGCCAGTTGTGTGCAACTTCTAACGGTGGATTGGTAATGCCATATAATCTGATTAAGAAAAAAATAAAGATCCAGAAACGAATATCAGTGACTGCAATTTTTAATTGATCCGTAATTGGTTTCATCAAAAAGCGATATTTTTAATTGCGATAGAAAAGTGTTTGTGATTGCCTGTCATGAAATCCTATCAGCCCTGTTGATTTTGAATAGTACGCTTTCCATATTTTTTTGTTTTGATTATAGCTGATTAATGTGTCAATCATTTGAACATAAACATTTGAATAGGTATGGTTTCCTAATTGCAAAGTTGAAAGTAATGAATCGCCTTGATTAAGATTTGACGGATTTGTAACATCAATCTTATTTATAAAATCAAAAATTTGGTAGGTAAGAATTGATGACAATATTGTTTTGTTGTCTCCTGATTCTTCAATGTTTACTGAATAGCTTTTCAGATTATTTAAAGTCGAATCGCACTCGGCATAAAATCCTCCGTTTGCTTCGCAAAGATAGTCACATCCGCATCCGACCTCACCATGTTTGCATGCCTGCGCTTCGTAAGCAGGTGAAATGGTTTTTGAATTGACAACAAATTTATAATGTTGCCCGGCAGAATTTTCATACATCATGGTATCATTTATATTTTGATTCAACCATGTAAAACTATCATCTGATAGCGCTCCGCAATTGTATTTCTTATCGCAGTTGCAGGAGTAAATCTGCATCAGCAATAATAATCCGGTTAAATATTTTAATTTTTTCATGCAACTATATTCTTCATAAAATTATGATTATACTAAAAACAGGATAAATTAGTACACCTTTAACCTTATCCCGATGGCTATCGGGAGAATCCAAACCTTAGTAGAAAATCAATGACAAACTCAAGACCTTATTACCTTTTTTCAGAAAAGGTAATAAGATTGTTATTGAGGGCAGTATATTTCTACTAAGGTTTTTTATTCGCACCCGAATTTTCAGAACAATTAATAGTACCTTTTTATCCCATTTGCAGTGTAACAATTATAAAAGGCTTTTGACGCTAATAATAAGTGTGCTAATTTATTGCTTCAGCAGTATGGTTGCAAAAGAGAAATGAAACGAAATAAAAAATCCCGGCTGTGTAACCGGGATTCCTATTAAAACGTTAATTAAGATTTTTTGCGCCTTTTAAAAAGTTGTGAAAATCATCACGCAACTCTTTGAAAATTTTCTCGAACTGATCTAAACTATCTTTCTGATTTTCGTGAAGCGCTTCAATTCCTGCAGCGGTTTTATCCACTTCGTTTTTTTGAATAAACTCAATTTCGTTTTCATACTGCTTAAAGTCGTGCCTGAGAATATCTAAAACTTCGCGCTGTCGTATGAACTGGTTCTGAAAATGTTCTATGCTTGCCAATGTCTCTCGCGTGGGGGTAACCTTTGCCAAATGAGCTAACTCATTATCAAAAATTTTCAACTCATCTTTGTAGAAGTTGATTTTGCTTTGCCATTCCTGGTGTTCTGAATGCAGTTCGAGCAACTGTTCTTTTGTGTGCATGGGATTAACGTTTTAAAGTTTGTGATTAATTATTGTTAACTGTAAACTAAAATTTCTTTCTCTCCGTGGTTGTGCGTCCCCGCCAACCTTTTATTAATTTCTTTGTCTCCGTGGTTGTGCGTCCCGCCAACCACTTTATTGCTTAACAAATTTCGTAATAAATTTTTCTTTATCAAATGCAATCGTAATAAAATAAATTCCACCAACCAATTTTTTCAAATCAAATTTTATTTCATTTCCATTCTTTGCAGAAGATTCTTTTGATTGTTTGAATACTTTTCCGGTAACATCTGTAACCGTAATCAAAGCATCATGACTGATATTCTTCTTAAATTTAACAACAAGAAAATCATTTACAGGATTCGGATAACAACTCAGCCATTCATTATGCATCAGTTCAACAAAACCTGAAATAGTAACCTGGTTAGATGCTGAATTACAGCCATTGCTGTCAGTAATAATCACATAATAATCTCCCGGCTGGGGATTAAACAAAACCTGGTTGGTTTCGCCCGGCAGCAACGTATTATTAAAGTACCACTGATACGCTGTGGCCGGAGTACTCGTCAATACACTACCATTAATACTGATGGTAGGTTGTGGCGGATTTTGATTGATGGTAATATAAGAACTATATGTTGCAGAATCACTTCCCTGCACATTGGTAGCAACTAATGTAACCGAAAATGTTCCATAGTTATTATAGCAAATTCCTATTGGATTTTGTGTAGTGGACGTATCAGGCAATGCCCCCGGAAAATACCAGTTCCATTGCGTTGGAGAGTTGGTAGAAAGATCAAAAAAGTCTATGCAACTTTTTTCACACATATTAGTATCACTTGCATTAAAATTTACCACAGGCAAATGACATGCATTAACTGTTATGTAATTTGATTTAATAATTGTATCACTGCCTGAAGCATTGGTTGCAATTAAAGTAACATCATAAGTGCCGGGTGTGTTATAACAAATGTTAGTCGGAGTTTGTGTATAAACTGTATCAGGTGTGCCACTTTCAAAAATCCAAGTCCATCCTGTTGGAGAGTTGGTTGAAGAATCGGTAAAGTCAATGCACACTGAATCACAAAACGAAGTGCTTGAAGTTGTAAATTCAGCAGCGGGGGGTAATGCAATGTTTACACTTAAATTAATATTGTCAACTGCAAATGACGGATCGGTGCCAACTCCATCATCATTGTTTATCCAAAGGAAACCAATTTTCACATTCGGATTATTATCTGCCGAAGCAGGCAATGAAATTGAATATGCCGTCCACCTTCCCTGGCCAAAACAACCTGCGTTATTTGATACCGGTGTATTAATTAATAACGACCATATACTTCCGTCATAATAATATATGGATGCATCATCATTTGGAGCATCTCCGCGTTCAATATAAACAAAGTCAAGTGAGATGCTGCTAAAGCCCGAGCAATTAATAGTTGGCGATTCAATTCTGCGATTGGTTGCCGGACAAGTTAAAAGACCGCATAAACCTCCGGCATCATAAGCCGCACCAATATCACCAAGCGAAGTTGCATTGGAACCCACATGCAATGATGCACCTGTTGCAGTTGCACTCAAAGGCTGACAACCTGTGCCGCATAAACCGGCAGTGTGCCCGTTCTCGGCACAACTGATATACCAGATATTAGGGTCGCTTCCTTCGGCTGAAAAAATAGTTTGTGTCCATGCGCCATGAGGACCTGTATAAGTTATGGCTTCGCAATCTGATGTACATCCGTTATTAAAATCTTCTGTCCAGAAGATAACTTGTGCATTCGATTTAAACGATAAGGTTAAAATTAAAACTGATGAAAAGAGTAAAATTTTTTTTATCATGCTTGAAAAATAAAATGAAATATCAAGGGTTCTGAAACTTCGTTAACTAACAATGCGGAGGAGTAAAAATAAACTTATTTTTTAATTGAACGATAAAAATCTTTCGAAAATCAGCACTTATCATCACCTCACAAATATATAAACCGCGACTGCTCCCCTCTGTTTGGGAGAGGGGTAGGGGGTGAGGATAATATTTCTAATTTTGTCCATACAAATCATACAACCCATGTCAAAAAATATTAGTGAATTATCAGGACGAAAAGGATTGAGAGAAAATCTCTTTGAAGAATTAGGCATTGCTGCCAAAGCAACCGGAACCCCATCAATAGAACGCATGGAACAGCTTGCAGATGAATTCATCCTCGGCAAAGCAAACATTTACGGTGCGGCAACTTTTTATGATTTTCTGCGACCCGAAAATCAGGGCAAGAAAGTTTATATCTGTAATGGAAGTTCATGCCTCACTGCAGGAACTCAACCGGCATTGAAAGAAAAACTATTGCAAAATTTCAGTGCAGATGAAATTGGCGAGATGTGTTGTCTTGGTCATTGTCATGAAAACAGTTCCTTCTTTTATGATGGAAAAAATTATTCAGGCAATGCAATTGATGAAATGTTTCCTAAAGGAGAGGGTGGTCGGGAGACCAACCGCGGGAAGGTTGTTGCCGATAAATACAATGTTGCTTCTTACGGAACTCCTGTTCTTACTTCACCGTTTCCGGGAATAAAGGAGTTCTACAAAATATTTGCTGATGCATTGAAAAAAACACCTGATGATTTATTGAGTGAATTAAAAATTTCCGGTTTGCGTGGTAGGGGAGGTGCAGGATTTCCGATTGCGTTTAAATTAGATTCGTGCAAGAACACTCCCGGCAAATTAAAATTTATTGTGTGCAATGCCGATGAAGGTGACCCCGGGGCATATAGCGACCGTTATTTGTGTGAGCAACAACCTCACAGTGTTTTGATGGGAATGATGATTGCCGGATACATTGCAGGAGCCAATACAGGCGTGGTTTACATTCGTGGCGAATATCCTGAAGCGATTGAGATTACTCAAAAAGCAATCAATGATTTGTATGGTGAAAAATTGCTTGGCGAAAATATTCTCAACTCAGGTTTCAATTACGATTTCAAAGTTATAGCTGCACAAGGCGCTTATATATGTGGCGAAGAAACTGCATTGCTTTCATCTATCGAAGGGCAGCGACCGGAAGTGCGGGTACGTCCGCCTTATCCTGTACAGCAAGGTTTGTTCAACAAACCAACTGTTGTAAATAATGTGGAAACACTTGCGTGTATTCCTTACGTGATTAAAAACGGGGGAGCAAAATTTGCTGCTATCGGTGTGGGCAAATCAACAGGAACTAAACTAGCTTCATTGGATGGTTTCTTTAACAAGCCCGGCATTTATGAGGTTGATATGGGAACCCCGCTTTCTGTTTTGATCAATGATCTCGGTGGCGGTTTCAAATCAAAAATAAAAGCAATGCACATTGGTGGTCCGCTTGGCGGTTTGGTTCCGGTTGAAAAAATAAATGACCTTACGGTTGACTTCGAATCATTTTCAAAAAACGGTTTCCTGCTTGGTCATGCATCTGTTGTTTGCATCCCTGAAAATTTCCCCATCGTAAAATACCTAGAACATTTATTTGAATTCACAGCGCATGAAAGTTGTGGCAAATGTTTCCCCTGCCGCCTCGGTTCAACACGCGGTGCAGAGTTATTAAACAAAGCCCAAACATCAGATTATAAAATAGACCGCGAATTATTTACCGACCTCATCACAACATTAGAAATTGGTTCCCTTTGCGCATTGGGCGGTGGTTTGCCGCTGCCTATTAAAAATGCTTTGCAATATTTTGATCAGGAGTTGAAAGGTTTTTTTGTTTAGATAGATTTATGCTTCAGTCTAAAAATCACCACTTAATCCTATTAATAAAGAGTGAATACTTTGTTATTCTATTTTCGTTGTTTCTGTTTTTTAGCAAACCATCGTCTGCCCAAAAAACAGATTTAACACCAATGCAAATTGCAGAAAAATTCTTTGATCCAAATGGCTTTCCTGATGTTGGAAATTATTTATGTTGTGAGCTTAATTTTGAAATGGATACATCTAAATTTTGGTATTTACAGAAAGATATTGACTTACACGATTATGTCCCTGACTACAGAAAACAAACTTTGGGGCAAGCATTTAGAAAAAAGGCGAAGAAGACTTATCAACAATTTTACCTAAACCCTGACACTACACTTATTTCGGTGGAACTAACCGACAAAGATTTCGGTACAGACCTTTATTTATACTTTGAATATAAAAATGGATGGAAACTTTCTTATATAGTTAGCCTGGCATTAACAAATGTTATGTTATCAAAATTTGCTCATCAAACAGATGCTAAAACAATTGAATACTTTAATCAGAATTCCAATGAATTTGATACTCTGTTAATGGAAGCACAAAAAAATATTGAGGCCGAATCAACCAAGAAGAAAGCTAAGGATTTAGGTGTGTTAGTTGTCGAGAAAGGCGATGACTGGGAAAATGATTGTTATCGTTTTATTTTGGATGGGGTTACTGATAATGAAATAGGATTTCTATTTATTGATGATGAAAGTAAAAAACCTAAAGTTGATGGAGACTATTACATAATACTGAAACCAATTAAAAAGGGTTGACATCTTTTTAAAACCACATAGACAGTAAATGTCTCATTGATTCACAAATATTTTTTCCTCCCTTTTAGATTTCTCTTATACTTGCACGTGAAGAAATCAGGAAATTAATTGCAGAAGTACAAATTCTTTTAATCTTTAAAACTATAAAGCCATCAGCCATTACGGATTCATAATAGATAATAGAAAGTGCATTGGCTGCCATGCCTGCACTACCGCATGTAAAAGCGAACATGAAGTACCGGTAGGTGTTAACCGAACCTGGGTGAAGTATATTGAAGAAGGGAGTTTCCCAAATACATCGCGTTCATTTTCGGTGATGCGTTGCAACCATTGCACTGATGCGCCCTGCGTTACCATGTGCCCCGTTACCGCTTTGTACAAGCGCGAAGATGGCATTGTTGATTTTGATAACAGTCGCTGTATAGGTTGTAAAGCATGTACGCAGGCTTGTCCCTACGATGCAATTTACATTGACCCGATTTCAGACACTGCCGCAAAATGTAACTACTGTTCGCACCGTGTGGATGTTGGTTTAGAACCAGCTTGTGTGGTGGTTTGTCCCGAGCATGCAATTATTGCAGGAGATATGGATGATCCCCATTCTGAAATTTCACTACTGCTGGCAACTCAGAAAACAACCGTTCGCAAGCCTGAGAAAAAAACTGCACCCAATCTTTTTTACATCAATGCAAAAGCCGCATCACTTGAACCCACAGCAACATCGCGCCAGGATTATTTATGGAGCTCGCAGGAATCAGGTGTGGGCGTAAAAAAGAATGCTCCACTTGTTAAGAATAATGATAAATCATCAGATGCGAGGCGTGTTTATGATGTTCCGGATAAAGGAGTTTTATGGGGATGGGAAGTTGTGGGTTATCTTAATACGAAAGCAGTTGCATCAGGATTAATATTGATAATTGCTTTGCTATATTTCACCGGATATGACATCAGTTATAAAATGCTGTTGAATACAAGCATCGTCTCATTAATATTTATGATGCTTACTGCTGCATTGTTAGTGAAAGACTTACGCCAACCGAAACGTTTTCTCTATATTGTTTTTCGTCCGCAGTTTAAGTCATGGCTGGCGCGCGGCACTTATATCATTCTCGGATTTTGCACCATTCTTATGCTTTTGATTTTTGCAACAGCGATTGAAAGTGAATCATTAACAAAAATAATTCTATCCATTGCAGCTCCGGGTGCTATACTAACTACTATTTACACAGCATTTCTTTTTGCACAGGCTCGAGGTCGTGCATTCTGGAAAAATAATTTGTCTCCCTATTTCATGCTTTTTCATGCCTTCATTTTTGGTTGCATGGGCGTATCACTTTTGCTTGCACAGCAATTGCATCTTCAATATACGCTTGTTGAATGGATGCACGTTATCAATATTATCCTCACTATAATTATGTTCCAGGGGACAAAAGTTATGGAATCAAAAATGGCTTCAAACATTATTCTTAAAGGGAAATACAAATTTCATTTCTGGGGAATGGTAATTCTTCTGGGCAATCTTATTCCACTTGCCATGTATCACTTCGGCACTGCTGATATTATCTTCAATATAGCTTCCGTGCTTTTAGTAATTGGAATACTTACAGCAGGTTATTTGTTTATTAAAGTTCCGCAGTTGATTTCGTTGAGTTGATGATTTCATTTACAAAAGGTAACCATTAAAATAACTTATCATGAATCCACGAGTTAAAGAAGTAACACCAACTGATGATTACAAACTGCATTTAATTTTTACCGATGGCAGCAAAAAAATTTTTGATGTAAAACCATATCTTGACAAAGGAATTTTTCAGGAATTGAAAAAGCACGATACCTTCAACTCTGTTAAAGTATTTTTAGGAAGCATCCAATGGAAAGGAGGACAAGACCTTTGCGCTGACACCTTGTTTTTGGATGGAGTAAAGGTTTGATTTTATTTCAGCTATTTTAATCATTGTTCGATTGTGTAAATAAAACAATATCATCTTCAAAATTAACATCATACACTAACAATTAAATTCTTATTCAAATGACAACAGCAAATGTTTATCTTATCTTTAATGGAAACTGCGAAGCAGCTTTCAATTTTTACAAATCAGTTTTCGGTGGTGAATTTCCGTATATCGGACGTTACAAAGACATGCCTCCGGCTGAGGAGGGGAAAACTGTTTCAGCAGATGATGCTGAAAAAATTATGCATATATCGCTGCCCATTGGCAAAGAAACTATGATTATGGGCAGCGATACCGGTGGCGAATGGGCTTCGAATTTTGTCCAGGGTAATAATTTTAATATTTCTTTGAATACTGACAGCCAGGCCGAAGCCGATCGTTTATTTAACAGCTTATCAAAAGGAGGCATGGTTAAGATGCAAATGGCTAAAACTTTTTGGGGCGATTATTTCGGAATGTTCTCGGATCAATTTGGAATAAACTGGATGATTAGTTTTAATGAGAACCTGGGGAAGTAAGAATCTTAAAAAAATTATTTTGAAGAAAACAGCACGAGATAATTGTGCTGTTTTTTTGGGAAATGATCAAGGGCAAAAATCCACAAAATCTATTTTCTTTTTGAAAGTTCTTTCGATATCAGATTTAATTTGATTGCGTCTGTATGAATGCCGTAATTTATGCGTCAGCAAAAAAATAGTTACAAATCTCTATATTTGAAAAAATAATTATTGAAACAATGAAAGGAATTAGCTTTATAACAGATGTGAATAATCGCAAGACTGCGTTGGTTATTGATTTAAAATCATTACAAAAACACGAAGATAAAATTCATGAGATGATTGATGTATTGGTAGCAGAAGCACGAAAAGATGATGAATTCATGGATTGGCAACTGGCAAAAAAACAACTGAAAATCAAAGGGAAGAAATGAGATACAAGATAATCATCAGCAAATATGCCCTTAAAGAATTATCAAAATTGCCACAAATCAACCGTGAAAAAATTGCTATTGAAATTGATGCCCTCTCAGAGAATCCCCGACCAATTGGTTGCATAAAGCTAAAGGGGAAATCGGAAGTCTTATGGAGAATTGTCGTAGGAGATTTTAGAGTCCTCTATTCAATCGAAGACAAAATAAAAATTGTTGAAGTGAGGAAAGTAGGTGATAGAAAAGAAGTCTATAAGCATTGACAATTTGAATTTTTCGGATTCGATAATCTAATATATACCACCAGGAATTTTTTTTTAACTGAAGCTCGATTACTCTTGAAATCTATTTATCAAGTGCATGATTCTATACCCAATCGCAAAATTTATTTTCCTTTTCGAAGATTCTTTCGCTATCAGATTTTCTTTGACGGCATTAGTATGTATTCGATATCTTACTTTCCCATTCCAAAAAAAACTTTCTTTGTCATAAATTGAAAAGTCCAATTCTCTCATAAATGAAAGACAACAGAACATTCATAGAAAAAGCTGCCGTGTCACTTGGCATCATAAAAAAAATAAATTTTAAAGGCCAGGATTTGAATGACCTTAAAGATGATTTGCCAAAGCTTACACCGCCCGGTGATTTAACGCAATATCCGCCTCCCGATAAATGGAATGATTGGGTGGAGTATGATGCAGGTGCATGGCCCACAAAAGTGGAGAAGCATTATTCCATTGTTCCCACAACATGTTTCAATTGTGAATCTGCATGCGGCATGTTGGCTTATGTGGATAAAGAGAAAAATGAAATCCGCAAGTTTGAAGGAAACCCATTTCATCCTGCAAGCCGCGGTCACCTTTGTGCGAAAGGTCCTGCAACTATCAACCAGATAAATGATACTGATAGAATTTTATATCCGATGAAACAAGTCGGCACACGTGGTGAAGGAAAGTGGGAGCGTGTAAGCTGGGATGAGGCATTGAATGATATTGCAGGACGCATTCGTAAAGCATTTATTGAAGAGCGTAATAATGAAGTTGTGTATCATGTGGGTCGCCCGGGTCATGAAGGGTATATTGAACGTGTTTTGAATGCATGGGGAATTGACGGACATAATTCGCACACAAATGTATGTTCATCAAGTGCGCGTATGGGTTACGCAATTTGGAGTGGTTACGACCGGCCATCGCCTGACTTTGCCAATGCAAAATTTATTTTGCTGTTGAGTTCGCATCTCGAAACGGGACATTATTTTAATCCTCACGCACAACGAATTATTGATGGAATGATGAAAGGTGCAAAGATGTGTGCCATTGATATTCGCCTGAGCAATACGGCAGCGCGTGCAAACTTTTGGCTGGCTCCCTATCCGGGAACTGAATCGGCTTTGTTCCTTGCAATGGCAAAAATTATTATTGATGAAGGAACTTATAATCGCGACTTTTTAGAGAACTGGGTGAATTGGGAACAATATCTTCAATACAAAAACCCTAGTGCAAAGCCAGTGTTTGAAGATTTCATTTCTTCATTAAAAGAAGAGTATAAAGAATACACACCTGAATTTGCAGCAGCAGAATGTGGTGTGGATGCAAAGATGATCGTTGATGTTGCACATGAAATCGGCAAGGCCGGAACTGCATTTGCTTGTCATAGCTGGCGCAGCGCTGCAGCAGGAAATTTAGGCGGATGGCAAACTACACGTGCTTTGCATTTTATCAGCGTATTGATGGGTGCTGTTGGTACAGATGGCGGAGTGCTACCCAATGCATGGAATAAATTTAAGCCAACTATGTTTGACACACCTCCTGCACATAAATTCTGGAATGAGTTGCACTACCCTGATGAGTATCCGTTAACTCATTATGAAATGAGCATTATCCTGCCCTATTTATTGAAAGATAAAAGAGGAAAGTTGGATGTGTATTTCACACGTGTATTCAATCCGGTATGGACCTATCCCGATGGCATGTCATGGATTGAAATGTTCAAGGATAAAAGCCAGGTAGGTTGTCATGTTGCGATAACACCAACGTGGAATGAAACTGCTTTTTTCGCTGATTATGTTTTGCCAACAGGCATGGCCTCAGAGCGTCATGATCTAAACAGCTATGAAACTCATGCCGGAAAATGGATTGCGTTTAGGCAACCCGTTATGCGTGAATACCTGAGACGCGAAGGGAAAGAAGTGCAATTCACTTATGAAGCCAATGTTGGCGAAGTGTGGGAAGAAGATGAGTTTTGGATTGAACTTTCGTGGCGCATTGACCCCGATGGTTCGCTTGGTATTCGAAAACATTTTGAATCGCCAAACAAACCCGGAACAAAGGTTACGATTGACGAATATTATGGACACATTTTTAATAACGTGCCCGGCTTACCCGAAGTGGCTGCAAAAGAAAATTTATCGCCACTTGATTACATGAAAAAGTATGGAGCATTTGAAATAAATAAAAGTGTTGCCGAGCAACATTTGAAAGAAGTGCCTGAAGGAAGCGGAGTGAAAATTAAAGATAAGTATTTGGAAGGGTTTGCTTCGCCATCAAAAAAGCAGGAGTTCTTTTCACAAACCATGATTGACTGGAAATGGCCTGAATATGCACTTCCCGGTTACACCAAGTCGCATGTGTATTGGCGCGAAATGGATAAATCGAAAAATGAATTTGCATTAGTGCCCACTTTTCGTTTGCCAACTATGATTCACACAAGAAGTGGAAATGCAAAGTGGTTAGTTGAAATTTCAAATCGTAATCCTGTTTGGATTAATAGTGATGATGCAAAGCAACTTGGCATTGAAACAAATGATTTAGTAAAAGTAAAAACAGGCATAGGATATTTTGTGGATAAGGTTTGGGTAACGGAGGCTATACGTCCGGGTGTGGTTGCGTGTTCGCATCATTTGGGCAGATGGCGCAGAGAACAAGACCCTATTGGTAATCGCTGGGCCATGAGCACAATCAAGATAGAGGAATTGGGCAATGGAGAATACAAAATCAATACAGTAAAACAGATTGAACGTTACAAAAGCAGTGATCCCGATTCGGAATTAATTTTCTGGAAAGACAGCGGAGTGCATCAGAACATAACCTTCCCTGTACACCCTGATCCGGTGAGCGGTATGCATTGCTGGCATCAGAAAGTTAGTGTTGAAAAGGCAGGAGCCAATGATGCTTACGGAGACATTTTTGTTGATACAAAAAAATCTTACCAGATTTATAAAGACTGGTTAGCCATGACACGACCGGGTCCGGGTCCTGATAATTTACGCAGACCGCTTTGGCTGGGCAGACCGCTGAAACCGCAGAAGGAAGCGTATTATAAGAAGTGATCATTATACTATCAAACAATCTTTAAACAAATAAGCTCATGGCAGCATTTCCATTTATCGTAGCATTTATTGCATTAATGATTTCAGGATTCCGTATTGCACAGGAATATCAGCGCGCTGTGGTATTCCGTCTCGGGCGGTTTCAGTCGGTTAAAGGGCCAGGGCTTTACTGGATCATTCCTTTTATTGAAAGGCAGCAGCGGGTTGACATAAGAACAAAAACCGTTGACCTGGAGCAGCAGGAAACCATTACCAAAGACAGCGTAACCATTAAAGTAAACGCAGTGCTCTGGTTTAAAATAACCAACCCCGAAGACGCTATTATAAAAGTAGCAGATTATAACAAAGCCGTTTACCAGTTTTCAGTTACGGCATTGCGAAACATTATAGGGCAACATTCGCTTGACGAAGTTTTAAGAGAACGCGAACAGATAAACGGAACGCTGCAAAAAATAGTGGACACCACCACTGAACCCTGGGGAATAAAAATTGAAATGGTGGAAATGAAAGATGTTGAAATACCCGAAGCCATGCAACGCGCAATGGCACGCGAAGCAGAAGCCATTAGAGAGAAACGCGCACGGATTGTAAAAGCCGAAGCCGAACTTGAAGCCTCCATAAAACTCACACTCGGTGCAAAAGAAATGGAAGGCAGCCCCATTGCACTTGAATTAAGACGCATGCAAATGCTATCTGAAATAGGCATTGATAATAATACCACCACAGTAATTCTTATGCCCTCTGATTTTACAAATGCGGCTAAGAGTTTTACGGAGTTGGTTAATATAAAAAAGAAAGAATAGCTCAATAACTGGTGCTTTAAAATAATAATCATGAGAAAGATTGCGGAACTTCAAACCACTGCCGGTTTTTTAATCCATATTCGTTTTGATAACGGAACAGAAAAAGTTTTTGACTTGAAACCTTATCTCAACCTTCCTGTTTTTAAGCCGTTACAAATGGAAAAATTATTTCAAAGGGTAGTCAACAGAGGTTATTTTATTGAATGGACAAATCTTGAAATTGATCTTAGTGCCGATACGCTTTGGCATGAAGGAAAAACAAAAACAATCGAATCTTAGCATTTAAGACGCATGCAAATGTTATCTGAAATAGGGATTGATAATACTACTACTACCATAGTTCTGGTTCCTTCAGATTTTACTAATGCTGCTAAGAGTTTTACGGAGATGGTGGAGAGGAAGAAGATTGAATAGTGCGTTGAAAAATTATTTGATAACAAACTTAATTGAATAGATTTGAATCCTTTTATCATGATTTTAAATCTTTAAAAAAAGATTAGATGCCAATATCCGAAACAGTTTCCTCACAAGTAAAATCAATTTTTTCAATTCAAATTGATTATGACTGGAGTGCTCATGAATTTGCTTCACTTTTTGATACTTTAAATAGGCTATATGAATTTAATAGATTACTCTACCATAGTTTAACTCTTTATAATATTCAAGGAGAGGAATTTAGTTGGGATAAAAAATTAAACGAGTTGCCTCAGATCTTTGAAATAAGAGCAGGCTTGATAAGTGGTTCTTATCGAATATTTAATCTATACAATCTTCCTAGTTCAAGCGATATTTTTGCCGCAAGTAATTTTCATTTCGGTATAGACTCACTTGAAGTAAAAAAAATAAAATTTGGATCAAGAGGCAGTATTGATTTTGTTGGACTTGGGAAAATATTTGAAGTAATTAAAGACCTTGTTATTCATTATTTCCCGAGCAAAGACGATAAAATTGACACTTTGGTTAAACTTAAGGAAATTGAAGAACGAGAACAGAAAATTTTACAAATGAAAATAGAAAATTTAAGAAAAATTGGTATTTCGCAAAATGAGATTATGACAATAATAGGAATGGAATCATTTCATATAAATAACATCAAAAAACTTCAAGATGAAGGCAAAATTATTGATATAGAAATTAAAAACTTTTTACAATAGTTCCCCAAAAACTTAAGCAATAAAACAGCCGATAAAACAATAAAAAATATGTCAAAAACAAAGCAACTGACTTCCCTTTTGGAATCACTTGAAAAGAAAGAGTTTGATAAGATTGTAAAAATCTATCTACAAAAGGAATATAACTTCGAAAAAATTATTTTTACAGACGGGAAAAATGATACTGGACTGGACATTAGAGTATTTGATTTTGAAGGACAGAAAATACAATACCAATTGACAACTCAAAAGTCGTCTACAAATGCTGAAATGGCTTCTTTTGTAAAAAAGGTTATGGAAGACCTTTCAAAAGCCAAGACAAACCTTACTGAGTTCAGATTTAAAGACAAATTGATTTTCTTTTATTCAAAGACTTTAACTAATAAAAAAATAAGAGAGCTAGAAAGTATGGCCTTTAAGGACTACTCAATAAATCTTGAAATTATTGAAGCTACACGGCTTGCGGAAGAATCAGAAAATATAATTGAAATACAAGCCGAACTTTTCAAAATTAACGAATTAGATAAATTTCAAGCAGACAATTCTTCCTTTGATAATACTCTACTTTACGATTTGCTTTCATTCGGAAAACCAACAGAATTTAAAATCCAAGTGATTGACTCCTTTATCCTACAACTTTTTTACAAACATGACAAACTCTCTAAAGAAGAAATCATAAAAGCATGTGAAGAAAAATTTAGCGTAAAGGAAAATATAGTTTTCTACGAAAAACTTTTAAGCAAATTTCAAACGGAAAAAAAAGTTACCAGAGACAAAATTTCAAATGATTATAGTTTAACACCCGATGAAAAGATAAGACTGAAAAAAAAGAATGAACAGTTTGAGTTAGACAAGAATCTTTTCATTAGAGAAATAAACGAAATTCTTATCAAGTATAACCAGCAAGACAA
This sequence comes from Bacteroidia bacterium, assembly GCA_039931675.1. GTDB lineage: Bacteria > Bacteroidota > Bacteroidia > AKYH767-A > OLB10 > JAEUTH01. The sequence continues at coordinate 53,839 of JBDTRM010000236.1, forward strand.
CATTGATGACTATATCAAAGAACTAAAACAACTCTACATTGACAACTTTAATACAGACTTAACTGATGCTTTAAACAATGATGAAGAATTCCACATTTTCAATATTTGTAAAGACTTTTCAAAATTCATTGACAAAAAGTTAAGGAATAAAGCGCAATCAAAAACCTTATCAAAGGAATTACTTAAATACTGTTTGAACAATAAGTTCATTCAAAAAATTGCTGCAAGCAAAGTTTATAGCAGTAAAATAGATAACAACAGACTTGAAAATTATTTAAGTAAGAAAAAGAAAATATTTATTGACACTGCAGTTGGACTTCATAGCTTATGCTACTATTATAAACCTAAGAATAATTTTAAAGATTACTTCTACAAAGCGACAAAAAACTTAATCGAATTTGCCAACAATGAAAATATAAAGCTGAATATTTCCGAAAGATATATTTGGGAAATACAAAGCCACATTAAAGATGCATTCAATTTAATTCCATTTACATCAATTCCAAATTTTGAAAGATTAGGTTCTTCACGAAATGTTTTTTATAATTTTTATAACTACTTAAAAATTTCTAATTCTGTGGAAAGTGAAAAATCATTTTCGGAATTCTTGCAGGAGTTCGGCTTTAAAGAACATAATAGTGGCAAATCATTCAATTCAATAATTGAACATTCACTTTCACAAGTCAACATCATTAAACAGGATATTATAAGAGATTATAAGATAGATGAAACAAATAGACTTTTTGAAAATGCATTGGCAAAATTTTACAAGAATAAATCAACATTTACCAGGAATAATGACAGCATCATGGTGGAGTTTTTAGCTGACAAAGATGTAGAAATTCACCCCCTTCAACCAGTATTTATTACTTGGGACAAAACATTTTTTGAGGTTCATACAAAATACATCAACAAGTTCCCTAATTCTCAAAACTGGTTAATGCTTACTCCAAACAAAATCATTGATGTTTATTCTTTATTGAAATTTTCAATTAACTCAGAGACTGTTACAGAAAACTTGCTAGCACTCATATCAGACGACATAATAACAAACACCCATTCTCTTGTTGACACTTTGTCTTTTATTCTCAATCCAGAAGATGAAGTAGGGTTAGAATATACCAATAGACTTGCGGGTATTAGAGAATCAGAAATAAACAGCGTGAATAAGGAAGAAGTAACGCCACCCGACAACTTCGAAGGGGAAGCCGTTATTGATGACATTTTCTTTAACCTCACAAATTATTATAATGATAAGGTGAACAAATTGGATGAGTTCAAAATGATTTTTACCAAAAAGGAATTAATTGACGATGTGGTTAAAATTCTTTCAAAAGCTATTAAAGAATTTTATGATAAAAAAATATTAGACAATACTCTTTACACCGATTTTGATAAATTAATTCTAAAAGTGAATGAAATAAAATAGAAATGAGCCATCACCTAATAGTCTAAGGACACCAAATACAATTAGCGCAAATGTCCATTGTGCTGCAAGCAGGCCCACTCTGTCAACAAATCTTACCTTAGCACGTTGGGTAAAGCAACAGTAACCAATGCAATTTCTATTTTTGCTTTTATTAATATCTAAACAGAATGAAAAAACTGATTATTGCCGGATGGGTTTGTTTGGTTCTAACGGCTGGATTAATTATAAGTATGATTTATTTACGATCCTTGTTTTCCTCTTCACTGGTGATTGGAGGAGGCCTATATTTATGGATGATTTACATAGTTGTAACAAATCTTATTTTACAACAGGTTATAAAGAAGAATTTTAATTGGGCTGTGAAATTCTGCGGATATACCGGAGTTTTTAATTTGACAGCTATTATAATTCTATTTTGTGTAGCCGCAGTTAAAGGAGGCACACGCACGCAAATACTTTCAGCAACAGGAATTATAATGTATGGAATGATTTGCTTTTATTATTTAATTTTTACCATCATGCATTTTACCAAAATAGAAAAGCGTGAAATAATCGAAATTTGAGATTGAATTTCTTCTTGAATTTCCAAATCCCAGCCTGTGCAATGCAACATAACAATATTACTACCTATGCTCACAACAAGTTTAAGCACTTTAAAACCAAAAATTAGAACTACACATGAACAATAAAAAACCAATTTTTACAAAAGCACTTCTTGGACTTTCTGTTTGCTTAGTAATAAGTGTCTATTTGATTATCAGAGCCGGCAAGTCTAAAACAGATTTTATAAAGCTAACAGGTAATATAACCGCACTTACTGATCAACTTGACAATCCGGCTAATACCCACGAAGGGAAAATGAGATACATTCAACTTGACAATAGTGAGAGAATATTTGAAATATTCATTGGCAAAGATGCCGGTGATTTTAAGCCCGATTATGAAATCATAGACAGTTTAAAGATTGGTGAAAAGATTGATTTGTATTATGATGATAACTACAAAACAAAATCACATCAAATCAATAGCCTTACCCAATATATTGACAGGAATGGCGAGCCAGTTTTTATCAGGGGAGGTGTGGACAAAATAATGGGAATGGTATTAATGGGATTATCAATAGTTATGCTGATCATAATTCTGATACTTAAAAAAGCGGGAAAAATAATCTGAACATTGTCCTCGTTGTACAAATCAATAAGCTGTGATCTTTCTAATTTAATTTATTTGTCATTCCTACAATCCCAATCCCATCCCTAAAAGCATCCTCTATTTTAATACCTTTGATAAAACATTTTTGATTTGAAAACGCAACATAAAATAGTAAACTGTGACAGCAGGCAGATGATTGAATTGGCTGATTATGCGGTTCACATCGTTAAGTAAAAAACAATGACAGAAATTAAAAACTCAATCTTAGCGGGAGTAGTTTTCGGAGTTTTATTCGGACTTTTTAATTCCTTCTTATTTGGCACTCATAACATTTTGATTATTGCACCAATTGCAGGAGTTCTGTTTGGGGCAGGTATTTATTTCTTCCTCACCTCAAAAACTGTAAAGAAACAGACGCAGGTACAAACCGCTGAAGGAGAAAATATTATTCATTCTGGCGCGGCCAACCATTTTAAAAATGGCGAAGCTGTTGGTGGAAAGCTTTACCTGCTGCCGGGCAAACTTCAATTTCAGTCGCACAATTTTAATGTTCAGAATCACGGACTTATTATTGACCTCCAGGAAATCAAAGGGGTAACTTTTTATAACACACTTGGACTTATCCCCAATGGACTTGCAATTGCTACTACAAATGGCCAAACAGAAAAATTTGTTGTTACCGGCAGACGACTTTGGAAAGACGAAATTGAGAACCATAAAATCGCTCACAGTTCTATTTAATACAAACCATTTAAAATTATAAATGAATGCTCTTTTTCGTAATTCTATTTATTGTTATCGCAATTATAATCATGCTATCGTTTTATAAAAAAGGAACGGGAACTAATGATGTTTTTAATTCCGGCTTTAGTTCCGGTTTTACAAATACATCTGATTCAGTTGATTCATCTGCTACCAATTTTGATGGTTATGGAGGTGGTGAGTTTGGAGGAGGCGGTGCCGGTGAATCGTGGGGTGACAGCAGTGATAGTGGTAGTTCCGATTCCGGTGGTGATGGCGGAGGAGATGGTGGTGGTGATTAATAAGTCACCTGAATTAACAACTCGTACATATATGACGGAATCCTTTTTAAGTACCTTTGAAATAATATTAAAAAAGTCAATTTGAAAAATATTGTCACACTCTTTTTAGCTTTTTATCTGTTGATAATTTCAAGCGGGTTTACAATTTCTCATATTTACTGCAGCAAAGGACAAAGATATTTTTTAGGTTCTGAAATGCCTCCCTGCAAAAGGCAAGCTTGCGGTAAGGAATGTTGCAGTAGCCAAACCCAAAAGGATTGCAGCAGCAGGGAGAAAAAAGACAACAGAAAAAAGGATACTTTAGTTTTCCTTCATAAATTCCAGTCTGTACAATTTCAAAAGAAAGAATTAATTAAACCGCTGCTTTCTTATATTATCATTAAGTTTATTTTTACTTCGTTCTGTTTTGATTTATATAACCAAAAAGATTTTCTCAAAACCGGAATGAGCAATCCGCCTCCCTTGCTCTCCAAACCTGATTTATCAAAAATCAGGGTGCTGCTCATTTAATTTTTTAATTGTTTTTTTTATCATTCAATTGGAATGAATTGAAAATCGGTATGTAGTCTTGAAATACATAACTGATCTTTATTTATTATTTAAACAATTAAAAATAAAATGAAATGAGAAATAAAAATTTTAATATAAAATCATATAGCCAGGTTCTGATCATAGTTTTCCTATCTGCATTTACTTCTTGCACAGCAGGAAATAAGCAGGAGAACAAAGATCAATTTGTTTACGAATGCCCGATGAAATGCGAAGGCGATAAAACTTATAATAGTCCCGGTAAATGTCCCGTTTGCGGAATGGATTTAAAAAAGGTTGAAGTCAAACCTGCTAAAGCAAAAACCAGTAATGTAAAAATTGCCGGGGCAATGATGAATGTAATGCATAAAGGAGAATTGTTTGGAACTATATCGTTGGATACTATCAGCAATAAAAAACATCTTTATGGATTAGGCCCGGTTGATTATTTAAAAGGAGAAATTTTAATCAATGATGGTATATGTTATATTTCAAAAGTCACTTCACAAAATCAAATCAGCGTTTCGGAAAGCTATAATGTGAAAGCTCCATTTTTTGTTTATGCCAATGTACCCGGATGGAAAGAAACATTGCTGCCCGACAGTATTTCTACCATTAAACAATTGGAGGTTTATCTTGATGCGGTGACAAAAAATTCAGTAAGGCCATTTACTTTCAGAGTTACTGCCATGGTGGATGAAGCAAACATTCACATTGTAAATTTGCCTACAGGTGCTGAAGTACATTCACCTGAAGATGCGCATCAAAATCAAAAGGCCTTCAACATTAGAAATAAAAGTGTTGAACTTATCGGTTTTTTCTCGACAGAACATGCGGGAGTATTTACGCATCATGACTCCTTCGTTCACGTTCATCTTATAACGGATGACAAAACTGAAATGGGCCACCTTGATGATTTAATATTAAGAAAAGGTTCTGCAAAACTTTATCTGCCCGAATAAATTCTGCCTGTGAAATTCATGAAAAGAAATGGTTGGTGACTTTTGCCGGTCATCAATCATTTTTTTTCAAACATTACAGTGAAACAATAATTTTACTTTTCAGTTAAAAAAAATTTTCAGGTGCAGGCAACGTTATTACATTTTTCAGCATTACTACATCAGAACGTAATATGAAAAACTTCGACAGGCAGTTTATACAACAGTGCAACAATGGAGACCGCAAAGCGCAAAAGCAATTATTCGAAATGCTTTATGCACCTATGTTTCGGGTATGTATGCGTTACGTAGCGCAACAGGCTGATGCCGAAGATTGCCTGATGCGGGGGTTTATGAAAGTGTTTCAAAATCTCGCACGGTTTAATTATGAGGGCGATCACAGCTTGTTTGTATGGATACGGAAAATTATGGTTAACGAGGCGTTGATGTTTATAAGGCAGCGAAACAACCTGATGTTTATAATAGATGATGAAGGCGCTGACATTCCGCTCCCGGCTGAAATAATAAATGCAATGGAAGCAGAGGAACTTAATCAGCATATTATGCAATTGCCTGCCGGTTATCGAACAGTGTTTAATTTAAATGTGGTGGAAGGTTATGATCATAAAGAAATAGCGGTCATGCTTGGAATAACTGAAAGCACCAGCCGCACACAATTGGCAAAGGCAAAAAACAAATTGAGAATACTGATTACACAAACAGAACAACGTTATGGACAAGCAAACAGATAAGCAGATAGCAGATAAGATCAATTCGTTAGATACGTTGCCGCAAGGCTATGCGCCTGACCTTGAATCGAAGTGGGAGTTGCTGCAGCTTGCTGATAAAAAAGAAAAGCCTGCTGTAATTTTATTTCTTACAAACAGGTGGTTGGCGGCCGCAGCGTGTTTGCTGCTGTTTTGTACAGCAGGATTATGGTGGCTGATGCAGCCGGTTATTAAAACAACAAGCCCTATTGCAATTAAAAAAACAGAACATGTAAAAAATATATCATCAACCCATAAGGTAACTGTTACTGAGAACCCAATTAAAATTTTTCCTGCTATAAAATCTGCGAAGCATAAAGATAAAAGCATCATTGAAAAGCAACCTGGATTGATTCATGATGAAAATCTAATTGCAACCGCAATCACTCCCCCTTTAGGGCCGGGGTTAACGATTGTAAAAGAAGAAATTTTGCATCAAGAACCAGTGGCAGACGAGCCGGAATCAAAAGCAAAAAAACAACGTTATGTGCAAATGGATTTTGACGATAATATTATACAACCCGGTGAAAGAAATATTTCAGCACAATCAGTTCGTTTCCGTTTTAGTTTTGGCAATGCCCATAGAAATAATCAGTCTTTTGAAAATGAATCAACCCTAAAGCTGAAACAAAACTTTTAGTCACTCACTTTAAAATTTTAATACTATGAAAAAACAAATGCTATTTGCATTAGGGCTTTGCTATGCCCTAAACATTAACAATTCAAATGCCCAGGCTTTGTCAATGGATATGGATGAGTCCGCTAATGTTGCAATAAATTATCGCGACACCATTTTGATAAGGCCGGATGCAACAACTCAAGTTTTGTTTCTCGGGAAGAATCTTGATGAAATGATAAATTATACGGGGCTTGATTCTTTAAAGAACCTGCTTGTTGCAGATGTAGATAAAGCGCGCACACAACCGGGTTATCCTGCGCAGTCAAAACTCACTCATTACTTTGTTCATCCTAATGGCAAGCGCAGGCTGAAGGCCGAAAGCGAAGACTATGCAGAGCCGCAGGTTAATGTTGCTGACGAAGAACGATCCCTGTATCTTGATTTGCTGCCATATCAATTTATTATTTATGATTTTGCTAAGAACTACAGGATTCATATTTATCTTAAAAATCCCGATGATTTAAATAAGTTAGCTTCAGTTAATTTTAAGGATGCCTTGATTGCTGCATCGTTAAATAAAAAGACAGTAAAGCACAGTTACCGCATAGATGCACTTAAATCAAATGATAACTGGAAGGTTGAAAATAGCTACGGAAATAAATTGGATCAGCTTGAATCGGGTTTTGCCATTGGGGTAAATCTGATTGGAAGCCGCCTAAGTCCATTGGCTAACTTTGATCTCTCATTAATTTTTAATAATAAATACAATCATCCGTTTATTAAAACAGGATTCAGTTATAGTGTAAGCTCATTTAGTAACTGGGATAATTCTGAAATTACAGATTTGTGCATCCTCAGTTCTTATGATTTGAAATTTTTAACTAACCTGTCGCAGGATAAAACGCATTGGTTCGGTGTTCAATTTGGAATTATGGATAACTATAAAAGTTCAAGTCCTTTTGATAATAAATTCAAGTTTGGATTTGTAAGCGAAGGATTTGGCAGATTAAATTATTCATTGGATGTTATATTATTTGAAAAGAAGCAATCAATCTATGGATTAACTGTAAAGCTTCCGTTTTAAATCGGCTTAAAAAAGGCTGCCACCGTTTTTTATCATGTGGCGGAATAGTTGCTGCAAGTGCGGGTATGTAAAAGTGAAATCAATCATGTTGAAGCTTTTGCCATGAGCATTACTAAACATTGAATAATTATATTTTTATTTGCCCAAAATTTAATCTGATGAAACACACATTAACAGCAATCATTATCTATCTTGTTTTTGCTTCCGGCTTTTCATTCGGACAGCAGTATTCATATACGGCAGATCTAATAAACATTGCAGATGACAGGGTAAAAGTAACCTGTATCGTTCCCAGGCAAACAAATAAAAAGATTGATTTTATTTTCCCGAATCTAATTCCCGGGAGCTATGCGTACAAAGAATATGGCAGATATATTGAGGACTTTGTTGCTTATGATGAAAACGGAAAAAAGCTTAAAGTAAAGAAGGCCGACAAATATAATTTCTCCATTCAAAATGCCGACAGGCTTTTCAAAGTAGAGTATTACGTAAACGATTCATGGGAAGAAAAGAACGGTAAGCATTTTATATTTCAGCCGGGAGGAACCAATATCGAGGCGGGTAAAAATTTTGTGATTAATCAATACGGCTTTTTTGGATATATGGAGGGGATGAAAAATCTCCCTTTTGAAATTACATTCCTGAAACCTGAAAATCTTACAGGGTATTCATACCTCGAAGTAAAACCTAAGGATAAAACTACAGATATACTCAACGCTCCCGGCTACGATATTCTTGTAGATAACCCGGTTTTATATTGTGCCAAAAATGAATCGGAGTTTAAAATTGGTAAGTCAACGATTGATATTTGTGTTTATTCGGAAACAGGCAAGGTTGATGCATCATTGATGGCTGAAGTCGTTAAGCCGGTTGGTTATGCGCTCGAAAACTTTTTCGGCACCCTTCCTGTTGATCATTATTTATTTATGTTTTACCTCGCTGATCCTGCTAATGTTCCTGAAAGAAAAGGAAAAGGACTTGGCAGCGGATTTGGAGCACTGGAGCATAATCATTGTTCATTTTATTTTATGCCGGAGCATGCCGGTCTTGAATCAAATAAAAAAAATTTCCAGGACGTATGCTCTCATGAATTTTTACACATTCTTACTCCGCTCAATTTGCATAGCCACGAAATAGAAGATTTTAATTTCAGGGTGCCTGTAATGTCGCAGCATTTATGGATGTATGAAGGTGCTACCGAATATTTTTCTCAGCTTGTTTTAATGCATGACAGCCTGATTGCTGTGAAAGACTTTATGAAAGAAATGCGGAGTAAAATGAATCGTTCAGCAGAGTTTGATCAATTTTCAATGACTGACATGAGTAAAAATGTTGTTGAACCTGAAAATCAAAAAAGATACCTGAGTGTTTATTCACGGGGCGCCTTGCTCGCAATGATGCTTGACATCTTAATCATTGATCGCAGTGACGGAAATAATTCATTGCACCAGGTGATGATGAAGCTCGCTGAAAAATACGGTGATGCAAAACCTTTTAATGATAATGACCTGATTAATGAAATAGTTGATCTTACTTATCCTGAAGTTAAGAATTTCTTTGACCGTTATATAACGGGTAAAGGAACACCCGATTACGCCACTTATTTTAATCTTATCGGGTATGATTATCACATTGATTATCCAAAAGAAATATATTATTTCGGCCCGATTGGTATGGCTTACAATGAGCAGAAAAAAGAATTCAGATTTTTAAAATCAGGAGAAAACCTCTTTGGCATTAAGGAGGGCGATGTACTGCTTACTGTTAATTACCAAGATGCTGACATTGATAATATTGACCAACTCTATGGAAAGTACTTTTCAGAAAACGAATCGCCTGATCCTGTATTCATTGAAATAAGACGCGGAGCAGATAAATTAACTCTCAAAGCCTCTCCTCAAAGAGCAACTAAGCATATAGGGAATTATATCAAACCTATGGACAAACCCGAACCAAAGGCGCTTAAGAATTTTAAAAAGTTTTCGGGTGTGGAATTCAGTAATTAATAACCGGCAAGCGGCATAACGAGGATTATTGTAACCTGCTGACTTAAATGAATTACCATTTTTTTTGGGATGACAACCGGTAAATATTGGAAGATTCGCAGATCAATTGACAAATCAAACAATTAATGAACAGGATATTTCATTGGATTTTGAAAATCCGGTTTCATAATTCTCTTTCCTAAAATCTTCTTACCTTTCACACTTCAAAAAATTACATCCGATGATACAAGTTCAGGAAACAAAAAATGTTGCAGTTACTTCTGCTAACGGTTCAAATGGTCACCCAAAAAATGGAGCGACTGAAATCAAGTTCGCCTACATCAATAACATCCCTTATGAAATAAAAGAGGGCGAAACTATAATTTCTCTTTTGCGCAGAAATTTTGGTAAGGATGCTGTGCCAACTTTATGCGATGCGCCAAATCTTGAACCTTTCGGCTCATGTCGTGTGTGCAGCGTTGATGTGGCTTTGGCGGAGAACGGTCCCGTGAAAACCCAGGCATCATGTCATACACCGGTCATGGCAGGCACGTACATATATCCTGACAGTGATCGCATTCAGAAGCTGCGTAAAAATATTATTGAGT
>JBDTRM010000237.1:0-9062 GCA_039931675.1 Bacteroidia bacterium
TGGTGCATGTAAGGCTTAAAATTATTTATTCATACGAGTATGAATTTTTTATTGCAGTTCAACCATACAGAGAGGAAGTTGGAATTTTTATGGACATGGTAAAAGCGGTGCATGATGCAGTACTAACAATCCCGCCAAGTACCTTTACGAAACTATATCGCTTTAATGAAAATCATTTAGAAACCATACCGGAAGAAATGAAATGGATTTATTGCATAGACTATCAATGTAACATTTGGGAAAGTGGAAATGATATTGATTATGCAATGCATGATACTTCTTACGATTTGATTGGTTTTGAAAATGTGTTTTTGGAAAGGACTATTGATGCGGAAAGAGTGAAATAACGCATCATGGATAAAAATAATTTTTAAAAGAAGGGAATAGAAGTACAATTGTTTATTACGCAAAAAGCTTGTTAGAGGCACTAAAGTTTGTAGTACTACACAACTCTCTTTTAAAACATATTGTATAGCTTTTTGTTATTGGCTGCTTTTTTTTAACGTTTTTAATACCATTATAAATTTAACTTTGATAACTCTTCCTTAAGTTTAATTTCTAATTCTTTAATTGTTGTATATCGAATGCATCTCTGACCCTGAGTATCAAATTTTAATTCTTTTGTATCTTTAACTAATAGTATTGTTTGTTTATTTAAGCCCCAAGCATACCCTATTTCCAAATATACGTTTGGGTTTGATGTGGACAAATCAGCAATCAAAAAATCAGATTTTGCAATTCGTTCTTTTACAAACTGCATTACATCTCCAGTAAATGATTGGAGGTCTGCTCTTTCGCATAGGTACCCGCAGGAATTAACAGCACCCTGAATTCCATAATGGAAACAATCGTCAAATTCTTGCGCAAAGGGCATTGCTACAAATATGCTTTTTTTGCTGTTAGAATCATAACCGACAGACCTTAAAGTTTCTGTTGAATTATTTTTTTGTGATTTGAATTCATCTGATTTTTGAGAATGAATTTCTGAATCAGGAAATAACCCATCAAGAACAGAGCGAAGCCTGTTAGCCCTACCTCGTGAAATCTCCACAAAAATAATTTCAGAAAGATTATGAGGATAATCATCAGCAGAAATGCTGTCGGATATACCTGCAAGTTGACTTTCAAATGCTTCAATTTCATCAAGTCCATATCCAGGACCGTGAATTGTCATCACGATTTTTCTTATTGAAGGGTCTTCAACAGCAAGAGAAGCAAGTGCCCGTCTTCCAAACTCGCGAATTTCTTTATACCCAAACTGCATTAACCTATTTACCCCTAAAAAAATAATGCCTTTAGTACAGGTTATCCCTTTGCTTTCAGTAAAAAAGTAATCACCAATTCTTGGCAATTTTTCAGATATATATAAATCAAATGTTTTAAAATCTCTGACTATATCCCTGCTAAGACCGTAATTACTTTGGGCATATTTTAAAACTAATGCATCCGCCTTAATTTGATATGCATCACCATGAATGACCGAAACTCTGATACCATCAGCCATATTGTTAGTTTATATTCATCGTTACAAATATGTAATTATCTGTTTGTGCATTTCATGCAGACACCAATTGTAGATGAGCAATTATGGCATTTACTGGAGGACTCATTATGGAATTTAGTCATGTAGTTTTCGCCAAAAAGTTTAGCATAAAGTAATTTCGTTGCTTCAAAACTGTCAATTAAATTTTGTGCATCTTCTTTCCCCCGCATTCCAAAATATGGGAAGTGATGAATGAACTTTCCAAAAACTCTTTGGCAATCGCTAGAATAACTGTGAGTATCTAAAATATGTTGATGCCAAAATAAATCTATTTCACTTGTTGGAACAGATTGTATTTCAGGATGCAAAAATAACATGCACAGAAACCTTTTGTAACGAATTTCTACATAATCACAAAATTCGCTATCCCAACCCTGACCTTCTTCCTTATCCATTAGTTTAAGTTTTATCATAGTGAAGTCAATTGTATTAATTGACCTCATAGCATTCTTAACACTGTCTGATTGATTAAAATTTTCTTGTGCCATATAGTGTTTAAAAGTTAGTTAAGGCTATCAATTGCTTAGTATTTTTAGCATAAATAATTATTTTAGAGTTGCCGACAATATTACTATAAGCGGAACACTCTGTTTCTTTTTTCTGTAAACGTATGATTTATAATAACGAAAAAAAATAGCCGGCAGCAGTTTGTTTCCTCTATCTGGCCTGTGGTTTTGAAAATAAACTGACTGAATATTATAAAAACGAAAAAACGCAAGTGATTAACTTGCGTTTTCGGTGGCATGAAAGACACACCCTTACTCCTCTTAAGAAGGGAGTTTTGTTATGGCGTTTGAATAATTGCAGCAACACCTTTATAATCATTCCTACGTTTCCTACCACCCATACGGATTAAAGCAGAATAAATATCACCATAATAAGTCGGTGCATTTAATTGCTCGAAAAAATCAACTGTGCCAAGGGCACGTTCTACACAATCTTTTTGCCAGCAAAGGACAACTCCGTTGTCTGTTGCTGCGCCTGCTGTACCTGGTGTTTGAACTACGGGTGTACCTGCGTTGTTTGCAACCAAGGTGTTGGAGCGTTCCATTAAATAGAAACCGAAAATCTTATAAATGACACCTTTTGGTAAATCATATTCCTTTACTGCATCACGATACGTTGACACGTTTAATTCATCAGTGATTTGTTCGTACATATCAGAATCAATCATCATGTAACGGTCTGACTTTGGAACGTTTTGCTTGTTTAAAAGCAAACGTGCTGCTTTTATATCAGCGAGCGTAAACTTTTTGCGAGTGCCTGTGGCACTTGGCAAATGTGCAGTAACGTTTGCACCGGTGGTGCGGGCAATTGCTCCCGCAGTTTCCACACGCCAATTGTAAAGCATCCAATCAGCAACCAATTCACGAATGGCGGCTTCGGATTCTGAAAGAATCGAAGTGATTTTGTCGTAAGACAATTCAACTGTGTCTGCATTGGGAATCAGGATAGGGTCTGATGTAAATTCATCAATCGGATAAGTGATGTCAATATCAGTCCGGGTAGTTACTGTTGCAGGTAAAGAACTTCTGTTCTTTACAATAGCAGGTGTACCACCTGCATTGGGTATATGAACTACTTTACCCATTAACACATATTGGTCTGCATTAAATGCATAGTTCAAAAACTCGTTGTCTTTGAATAGAGAACCTTGTAAATGGTTCGTCCAGATTTCCTTTTGAATAGCCATGACTGAATTTTATTTAATTGATTAATTTGGGATTAGTGCCGAACTCTTTCTTAAAGAGTGCAGTAAATTTTGTTGGATTGTTTTCCTTCATTGCTGCTAATGCAGCAGGGTCTTTCTCCTGATACTCTTTGAAGGTTTTATATTCTGCTTGCGGGTCATCGGTTACTAACTGGCTACTTATACTCTTATAGGGTGTAAGCCCGTTTATAACCGTTTTAGTGGCTTCGTAATTAGCTTCAGCTAATATGATGTAGTTTGGGCGTTGCTCCTCGGTGATGCGGTGCGAATGCACAGCATTATCAATAAGGTCCTTGACCTTCTGCTTATGCGATGCTGCCAACTGATTTTGAAAATCAGTTACCTGTACTTTTAAACCTTCATTGTCCGATTTTAAATCGGTAATGACTTTTGCATGAATGCTGAAAGCATTTATTACATCAGTTTCGGAAGCATTGGCTTCTAAGCCCAATGCGTTTATGAGAGCGTTTTTTAATTCCATGTCGCTATTATTTAAAGTATTTTGTAGTTGTGAATCATAGAAGTTCCAAACTTCTAATGAGTTGGAAATTCCCTTGGGAGCTTTGGTAACTATACCATCGAATATTTCATCAATCAATTTGTTCTTCAATGCAGATGTTGCATTGAACCATGAATCTTTACCACGCTGCAACCATTGGTTGCGTATGTGGTCTGGTTCTAATCCTGTTTTTTCGGTGTAGATTGAAAGCAATGAAGTTTCAACTTCATCCATAAGCGAAGCGGCTTCTCGTAGCTTTTCTGAATCGCCCTGAATGTTTCCTGAAACTTTGTGAACCATTAGTTGCGCGTAGCGCGACATGAAAATTTTGTCACCTGCAAGTGCAATGACACTTGCTATGCTTGCAGCAATGCCGTCAATGAATACATGAATTGTTGCAGGGCTGTTTTTAAGTGCGTTGTATATAGCAATGCCTGTAAACACATCGCCACCACCTGAATTAATTCTAACATTGATTTGCGGGTATTGGGTTTCAAGTTGCTTGAAATCAGAAAGGAAGTTTTGATTTTGATTTACAGCATTAGCTGAAATCAAACCATACAATAAAATATTTATTGAATTAGAATTAGCCTCACTGCCTCCATTAAAGAGAGCATTATTTGAAGATGAAATTGTATAAAAAGTTGACATTTTATGACTTTCTGAAAGCTAAAATTATATAGAAACAGTGTTTCTTTTATCGCAACTAAACAACTGTGAGTTCTTAGCATCAAATTGCATCAAAATGCGTATATTATAAGAGGTATTTACCAAGTAATTTTGTTTCTGCCTATGGAAATAATTTAAAATGGCGGTGGTAAAATGAATCAGGAGCAAAAAATAGAAGTGGCAAAAACGTTTTATCTGTCCACAGATAAAACTCAAAAAGAGATTTGTGAGATAGTTGAATGGACTGAAAAAACTTTCCGGGAGCAAAAACAAAAAGGCAAGTGGAATGAAATGCGTGAAACTAAAAACTTCACTAAGCAACAAATCATTACAATGATGCATCATCAAACTTTTAAGTTGATGCAGACTGCGAAGGATGAAAACAGAATGTTGAGCGCAAGCGAAATAGATTCTGTTGCAAAGCTGACTGCGGCAATTGATAAGTTAGAAAAGCGTGCAACGCTTGAAACTTATATAGAGGTGTTTGAGGAATACAATAAATTTTTGCTCCCATTGAACGGTGCATTTGCGCAAGCAAATAACGGTTATCAGGATTTGTTTATTCAAAGTAAGTTGAAAAGATGAACAACGAAATACGAATGAGTACGAATGCACGAATGAGAGATTGCTTCGCTGCGCTCGCAATGACAAGGTGCAAAAATGAAAGCAAGTAAACAAGCGTTAGCGAAGTGGCAGGAGCACTGTAAGAAAGTGCAGCAACATACTGTTGTTGATGCTTTTGAAAGTGAGGTTGATAAACTTGCCCGGATTGAGAAAGCAAAAAATGATTATTCATTTTTTGTTGAATATTATTTTCCTCACTACGCAAAATCAAAATGCGGAGCATTTCAGATTGATGCTGCAAACGAAGTTGCAAAGAATAAAAAACTGCGTGCTGTGTTTGAGTGGGCTCGCGGTCACGCGAAATCCACGCACTTTGATTTGATGATTCCGCTTTGGTTGAAAACCAAAGATGAACTGCGGGTAATGATTCTGGTTGGTAAATCAGAAGATAATGCAAAAACACTGCTTGCAGATTTGCAAGCAGAATTGCAACATAACCAACGGTATATACATGACTTTGGGGAGCAATTAAATTTTGGCACCTGGGAGGAAGGAAAATTTGTAACCAAAGATGATAAAGCGTTTTTCGCTTTAGGGCGGGGGCAAAGCCCACGGGGTTTGCGTTACAGAAGTAATCGCCCCGATTACATTGTAGTTGATGATTTGGATGATGATGAAATAGTTCAGAATGAAAGTCGCGTTGGAAAAATGGTTGACTGGATTCTTGAAGCTTTGTTTAATACAATGGATATGGGGCGCGGGAGGTTTGTGATGGTTGGAAACCGGATTCACAAAAATTCTGTTTTAGCGAACATTGCACAATTACCAGGGATTTACCACACCGTGGTAAACGCTTTGGATGATAAAGGCAAACCAACTTGGTTTGAAAAATATACGCTCGATGAAATAGAGCAAGTGATAAACACCATTGGTGTTAGAAGGTCGCAAAAGGAATTTTTTAATAACCCGATTTCTGACGGAACGGTTTTTAAACTGAAAGATATTCAGTTTAAAAAGCTACTACCCTATTATGCTTACAAATACTTGGTATGTTATACTGACCCGTCTTTTAAGTCGGGAAAAAAAAGTGATTACAAAGCAACTGTGTTGCTTGGTAAAACTAAGGAGTGTGAATATCATTTGCTCAAAGCGTTTGTTGCACAAACGTCTGTAAAGCAAATGGTGAAGTGGCATTACGACCTCCACAATTTCATTGGGGAGCAATCTACGGTGTTTTATTATATGGAATCAAATTTCCTTCAGGACATGCTTTTCGAGGAATTTGTAAAGGTTGGTAACGAACTTGGTTGGCAATTGCCAATCAAGGGAGATGCAAGAAAAAAGCCTGACAAGTTTCAACGTATAGAATCTATGCAACCGCTTTTTGAGAGGGGCTTATTCTTTTTCAATGAAGACGAAAAAAACACTCCTTCATTTCATAAGCTTGTTGAACAACTTTTGTTGTTCGAAAAAGGTAGTCGGATAAATGATGATGGACCCGATGCAATTGAAGGTGCAGTGTGGATGCTTAATTATAAAACCCGGGAAAATGCACCAATGATAATTGGTAAGCGAGGGATTGGGGCCTATGCGAATGTAATGAGGTATTAGCTTGAAAGAAAATATTCAGTTAATGTTCTTATTAACGATAGATTTATTATCTAATTCAAGAAGGGAGACTTTTGAAAGCGGTTGTGCTTTAATATTATCAGTGATTTGGTCATTTTCTATAAATAATACGACACATTTGCCTCCATGCCCTTTAACGCTATTATAAATTATCCCATGAATAGGATTTAAAAAATAACGTAAATATTCGGTACCGATTTGAGTGGGAATATAATCTATATGAGTTTTATCATCTGGTTTAATTGGAATGCTTAAGTCCTTAGTGAATTCCTGAATAAACGTAATTAAAACTCGGTTGTCACTATTAGCAGCATCAAATATGCTATGTGTATTTTTAATTTTTGTAAAATCAATCAAGTTTAAAGCTTTCAAATTGGTGAAGCATCCTGTTGTCAAAATTGTATTATGCCAATTCACGTCTAAAACTTCATCATTACAAGTATATAAGTCCAAAGCACCATAAAACATTGATATGCCTACTGGACTCATTCTGTTAGCCTTTGCTTTAGAACTTGGCGAAGAACCTAATGCAAATGCGTTATTGACTGGTTCTTCATTATTATGTTGCCTACATCTAAAAACTTGCAACTGACCTCCATCAAATGCAGTAAATAAATTTAACTTTTGAATACCTTCTCCAAGTTCTTTTAAAATCAAATAAGGATTCAATGCTTCATCCGCCTCATCATGGAAGGTATATTTAAAAGTGTCATCGAAAAATAAAAAGCGAACTTTGTGCTTAATGATATTTTTAAATTTTTCCCAACCATTTTTTAAAAACGTAGTTTGACTTGGCCCCCAAATAGAATCATTTGATGCCCAAAAATTATTAGAGAAGTGATTGCTAATGTCTTCTAATATTTCAAAATCTACATCTGGTAATAATTCTTCAAGTAATTCGGTTGTGTTGTATACTTTTAACTGAGAGTAGACAGAATAATATTTACCCAATTCTGCATTATATAAGTACTCCAAATTATCAGGATTATCATATTCAGATACAATACAATCTTCTATAAATCGAGCTAAATCCCAAGTAGAAACGCAGGTAGTATTGCTTGGACAATATTCACAAATGCAAGTATCACCGCTTTCGATTATAAATGATTTCACATACTGGTCAGGGAAATGATTTGCACAAATTTTCGCACCTATCAACATTTTTTCCAAAGTTTTTTAAAAACCAAATTAAGTGATATTTCTAAACACCTAACAATTTGGAAATTCAAATGAGGGGTGGCGGAATGAAAGTTAAGGAAATTAGGGATGCTAAGGATTTGAAAAGAACATTAGGTATCATTCAGGTATCATTTCCTTAATTACCTAAGAAACCGCAATGCAGGTTTTGAAATATGAATTAGATTTGTCAAAAAACACGCTATGAAAAAACTACTGGTTATCGCTTTGTTGCTTTCAGCAACTTTAGTCAAGGGACAACAGGCTACTGTTGATACTTCTATGGTTGGAAAAAATCTTACTGTTTGCGGGTTCGTGGATAATGTCGGGCAAAGTAAGAGTAGCAAAATTACTTTCATCAATTTTGATGAAAAGGATAGTCCTTATACTGGCGTTATTTACGCCAAGGATACTGTCAACTTCACTGAATATAAACCAATGGAATTTTTGAAAGGCAAAAACATTTGCATTTCAGGGGTTGTTTCGATTTATAAGGGCAAACCACAAATTGTGGTGAGTTCTCCGAAACAAATCAAGATTCAGGATAAGTAGATTTGCTTCCTGCGGGTCGGGATTTGGCAAGGGTAGTGCAATGAACGACTGTAAGGAGTGAATAAGCTACTCTTGTCCGAGCGGGGCTGAGGTGAGTGAAATGAATGAAGCGAGGTAGTTAGGAAGAAGTGACGAGGAATGAAGGGACACGTTAGTGTCGCCCGAAATGACGAGGAACGAATGACGGAACGAATGAGCAAAATAAATGAACTGACCGCGAGCCTGGGGATTTATTTTCAGGTTATCCCGAATGAATTAGCGTCCGCCCCCGCAACGGGAACTGATGGAGAAACGAAAACTGATAGTGTAAACGGAACTTGTAGGATAGTAAGCGGGGGTGAACGCTAATTACTGCTTAGACAGGAACTTTCTTTTTTTCTTTAATGGATTTAAAATCTTCATGATTTCAGGACGGAATGTAGCCTGACACCAACTCTACCTTGGTCTCGGGCGGTAAGTGAAACGGGATTTAATTTTTTAAACGGAATGTAACCCGTCACCAACCCTACCTTGGTGTCGGGCGGTAAATGAAGTAGGATTACTGACGGATGCTTCGCCTTGACGTTCAAATCAAAAAAGAAAAATTAAATTCTTGAACGTCCAGGCGAAGTTAGTAGTAGCTGCATTTAGGTTAATACGATTTAAGGTGCTTCACGGTTAGTAGGAACATGGAACGGGTGGGACAGACACACGCAATAAAAAATAAACATTGTAGGAAC
>JBDTRM010000238.1:0-35059 GCA_039931675.1 Bacteroidia bacterium
ATTTCTTTGGAGAAGGCAGGTCGCCGGCAGATGTACAAAGCCCGAAAATAAATCTTATCAATCTTTCTTCAAACATGAAATCCAAACTCATCATACTCCTTTTATTATTAACTTCTAAGCTATTCTCCCAGCAACTTTCATTAACCGGAAATGTAGTTGATGAAAAGGGAAGTGCATTGAGCTATGTAACCATTGCATTGATGCATCCTGAAGATTCAACGCTTGCGTTTTTTGGTGTAACCAATGGCGAAGGAAGTTTTGAAATAAAGAATATTTCGCAAGGGAAATACTTGTTGCAGGCCGCTTTGATCAGTTATCAAACCTATTACAAACCTATCGAGCTTCCTTTTCAGAATGGTGAAAAACTTAACACCATATTATTAAAATCGAAAGCCGTTGATCTTAATGCAGCTGATGTAAGTGCGGAGCGTATTCCTTTGATGCTTAAAAAGGATACGATTGAATATGATGCAGCAGCATTTAAAACAAAACCTGATGCTGTGGCCGAAGATCTTTTGAGAAAGATGCCCGGTATTGAAGTAGATCGTGCAGGAAACATTAAAGCGCAAGGTGAAGATGTAAAACAGGTGTTGGTGGATGGCAAAGAATTTTTTGGTAACGATCCTAAAGTGGCTACAAAGAATTTACCCGCTGATGCAATTAAAAAAGTTCAGGTATATGATAAGAAATCAGACGAAGCGGAGTTGACCGGCATTGCTGATGGTGAGCGAAAAAAAACAATTAATCTAACGCTTAAAGATGATAAGAAGAGTGCATGGTTTGGTGATGTGCAGGCAGGTGCAGGCACTGATGAGCATTACCAGGCAAGCGCAAAGGTGTATCGCTTTAGCGGCAAACAACAATTTGCTGCGCTGGGCATGTTGAACAACATTAACAAGTTTGGTTTCTCGTTTAGTGATTACATGGACTTTAATGGTGGTATGCATAACATGATGGATGAAAGCAATACGTTCAGGCTTAATATGGATGATAATAGTTTTCCTGTAAACTTCGGGCAGCCTGTTACCGGGTTGATCACTTCGGGCGCAGGCGGACTCAACTATACGTATGAAGCGAAGAAGAATAACAGGTTTAACATCAGTTATCTTGCAAATGGCGCAGATAAAAAGTTGGAAGAAAACACATTGACTAAAAATTATACAGCAGATGACTATTTTATTGAGAATGATACATTACATCAAACAGATAAGAATAGGGCGCAACGATTAAATTTTGGCTGGCGCAATAAATCTGATTCAATGCAAACGGTTATTCTCAGCGGTGGCGCGGTTCTGACCAACGGAAAAACAAATGCGCAATCATTTGAAGAAAGTTATTCTGATCAGATATTGCTTAACAATTTAAGCAGTAACACTTACAATAAGGCAAATGGTGTGAACGGCAATGCACACGCTGCTTATCTTAAAAAAGGCAACAGCAACTGGAAGCTTTTTAAATTAAGCGGTGATGTTTCTGCTTCGCAAAGCCTTACGAAAACAGAATGGGAAAACATTACAAATTATTTTTCTACCGGTGAGCAGCTTACCAATAACCAGTTTCAGAATAATGCAAATAATTTGATTAGGTATAATGCCATCACTTCGCTAACGCGTAAGTTATACCATGATTATTATTTAGAACCCATGTTTGGTGCAGGTGGAGCAAATGAAACACTAAACCGCAAGCAGGGAGTGCCCCCGGGCGAAGAGCAGGTAATTGATTCTTTAAGTCCTGACTTTACAAGAAGTTACAATTGGTTGCGTCCTGCATTGCGTTTTAAAAAGAATACGGAGAAAACACATTTCAATATTACTGCTGAGGTTGAAGCCGGTAATATGAGTAATGAATTGAACAATGAATCGAAAGAGAGCAGTGATGTTTTTTATTTCACACCATCAGCATCGTGGGAGCGGGAATATAAAACCAGCAGGCGTTTGCGTGCTTATTATGAATCGCGGGTAAATACTCCTGATGCCAGCCAGTTGCTGCCGGTGGCCAATACTATTAACCCGCTTGAAGTTTATAACGGTAACCGTAAACTTAAACCTGAATATGTGCATGAAGCACAATTCAACTGGATGCTCTTTGACCAGTTTTCATTCACTTCTGTTTTTGTTGGCCTGAACGGAACTTACACAAAAGATAAAATCAACTGGTCGCGCAGCATAGATAATAACCTGGGGCAAACTCTTACACTTATTAATGTACGCGATGATTATCGTGCAGAGGCTAACGCTGATTATACCACACCTATAAGAAAGCTCGGAATAACATTGCACGCAAGTGCAAAAGAAACTTATAACCGCGGAATTAATTTGGTAGATAATGTAGAAAACATAAACACCAATTTTGGAAATGAGTTAACGTTAAGCATTGACAATCGCTCAAAAAATAAATGGGATGTAAGTGCAGGGGCAACTGCACAGATTACCAATTCTTACTATTCTGTACAACAATCGCTTAACGACAGATACTTTAACATGGCTTATTTTGCTGAATTAAGTTACACGCCAAATGACAAGTGGCACTTTGGCACAACGGCTGATGTTACCAATTACAATGCAAAGAGTTTTCACGAAAGTATAAGTGTGCCGTTATTGAA
Organism: Bacteroidia bacterium; assembly: GCA_039931675.1. Taxonomy (GTDB): domain Bacteria; phylum Bacteroidota; class Bacteroidia; order AKYH767-A; family OLB10; genus JAEUTH01. Next base: position 2,603 of record JBDTRM010000238.1, read on the forward strand.
AGCAGAAATGTCGTACTACTTTTTAAAATCGAAACGTGGTGTTATTACATTGGAGGCATTTGACATCTTAAATAAAAACACAGGAGTACAGCGCAGCAGCGAAGCCAATTACCTGCAACAAAAACAATCGAACATTATAGGGCGCTACGCTATGCTTAGCTTTAAATACCGATTAAATAAATTTGACGATAAAGGAGGAGTGAAGATTGAGGTGAATAAGAGGTAGGAGATTTACGATTTGGGATTTACGATTTACGGTTGAGATATGTGAGAATAATTTGATTAATCTAAAACGGCACAACAGGCAGGCCGGAGAATCATTTTTGTCGAATATAGTTTAACATTAAAATTGTTGTAGTGAAAGTTGTAATAATGTACGCGAGAAGGAATATGTCTTTTAATTTAAAGGTGTTTGATCTTGCAATAGCATAACGAGTTAAAATCTTTTCACTTCGTTTCGTTGGAAGGAAATAGAAATAGCAAAAAAGAAAAGCTAAAATGCCAATAAGAAAAAATAGGAGTTTGGGAGATCTATTGTTCGAATTTAAAATTACAAAATGAACAAATTCAAAGATGGTAATAAGATTGAGCCCAATAAGAATGCTGGTACCCAGTATAGCTGAAAATAAAGGCAATTGGTCTTTCACAATTTTTTTATTCCACCAGTAAATTCTAAAAAATAAATAATCCATATTTTAATACACTTCAAAAAAACTAATTAATTGTATAGCGATTTATTTGGTGACCGTGAGCCGAAACTTCAAACTGAGTATGCTTCTAAATACAAATCAAATTTTGTGCATGGATATAATTTAAGTTCGGGATTATGCTTAATAAGTTCATCATATTGAATTTGATTTATTTTGTAAGGTCTGTAAAAATTTGGATCATCATCAAAAGCTTTGAATAACTTTTTTATTAATGAGAGTTTTAAGCCATCGGCATTGATTTCTTTAAAAACAGTTTCCTGTGTTTTCTTAAAAATTAATATTACTCTTTCTATTTTCATTTTCTTATAAAGTAGAGTCATCAAATAACAACTTGTCTTCTTCCTTGAAAAAGAAAAACCTAAAGAGTTAATTCTTCAGGTTTTTATTTCTATAAATGGGAGACAACAAATTGTCTTTTAAATTTAATCAATTAAAAGCCTTACCCGCTAAAACTTTTTGTTCGCTTCTGCTTTTGCCGGTATCTAAATATAGCAACTCATAATATTCGCGTGCCATACGGTTGGAGTTGAAATCAATGCTGATGTCGTTGATGGCCTGGCGGATAATTTTATGCCATAATTCAGGTTGCTGATAGTAAGTTGGTATAACATCTTTTTCGAGAAGGTTATAAAGATTATTGCTTTCGGTGTTGTCCTGCTCTTCGGCATTGGCGCTTGCACTTGCGGCAGAAATAAGGAAACAGTTCTCGCCATTTTTTGCAAACTCAGGCACCCATCCGTCAGGAATAGAAAGATTGATGCTTCCATTCATAGCAGCAGTCATGCCCGATGTGCCTGCAGCTTCGTGAAAAATGCGCGGTGTATTAAGCCAAAGGTCAGAACCCTTTTTAAGCAACCCTGATAAGTGCATTTCGTGGCCGGTAAGTATGGCACAGTTGGGTAACTGTTTTATCTGCCAATAAATATTATTGAAAATATTTATCGCTTCCTCATCTTCGGGATAAGGCTTGCCGGCCCATATTACCTGAACGGGAAATTTAGCGTTATTAATAATTTTCATGAAGCGGCCAAAATCGCGCAGCAATAAATTAGCACGTTTGTAAGCTGCAAACCGTCTTGCCCACACTATTGTTAAAACATTTTCATCAAAACGCTTTCCGGTTTGATCGGCCACTACGTGGAACAATTCACGCTTCATGGCTTTTTTGCGTTGTGCCAATCCATAGTCATTGCCTTCCTCATAATGTTTTGCAATTTCAGCATCCATCCAGAAGGAACGGTTTTGAGCATTGGTAATATGAATGATGGGGCATATATCATCATAGTGACTCCACATATTGCGCGAAACCTCGCCATGCATTTTTGATACCCCGTTAGCTATACGCGACATGCGCAGCGTACCGAGCGTATAATTAAAATTCTGTTTGTCGGGTGCCGCGAGATTTTTCACAACATCTTTATCAGCATTATTAAAGAAACTCATGATTTCCAAACCTGCTATGGTACGTTGTTCATTACCTGCTTTCTCTGGTGTGTGTGTAGTAAACACTACGCGCCTGCGAACTTCTTCAAGGCTTTTGTATTTATCAAGCAAATAAAAACAAAGCGGCAATCCATGACCTTCGTTAAGATGATATGCTTCTGTATTGCGATTTAAAATGTCTAATAACTTACCGCCACCAGTGCCAAGCAATATAGATTGGGCAATGCGTGCAGGTTCATTGAAATCATATAAGCGATGGCATATAGCCTGCGACATAAAATCATTTTCGGGCAAATCGGTGCTTAATAAAAAGAGCGGTGCAGTTTTAAAAATTTCAGGATTGAGCATCCATGCTTTTACTTTTACAGGATAGTTGTTTACCGAAATATCAAAAGTGATTCCGGTATCGGTTAGAAATGAATAATTTTTTTCGATGAAGCTAACTTTCATCGTTCCGTCTTTATTGCGCTCCTGGTCGTAATATCCATACTTCCATAAAATGCCGATGCCAACAAAATTCTGTTTTAATTCGTAAGCGCTGCGGAGGTGAGAGCCTGCAAGAAAACCTAAACCGCCACTGTATATTTTAAGTGTCTGGTCAATGGCAAATTCCATTGAAAAGTAAGCTACAGGCTTTGAATACTTATCAGCAATTTCGTAAGGGAAAATTTTTTTAATGTCAATCATAAATTTTGAGTAAAGGAGATTATCAGAAATATACATTTCAAAAATGAGGATGCGAATTTATAATTCCTTTGCAAACGCAATAGAAATAAAATATTTGATTTTTGTAGCTAATTAAGAAACTGTTTAAATTACATAAGAAAGAATTAAAACCCGGGCATACCCGCAGTTCGCTATAGGCTGACACCAATGCGATCATAAGATTGAACTGATTGGTTAACATCATCCACTTGGCTTTCGCGCACCCGTGGCCCTGAAGAGCGCCAATGTCTTACTACTACTACTACTACTACTATACATACTGCTTAACTTCATGCACTTGGTTTTCGCGCACCCGTGGCCCTGAAGAGCACCAATGTCTTACGACTACTATACATATTGTTTAACTTCATGCATTTGGCTTTCGCGCACCCGTGGCCCTGAAGGGCACCAATGTCTTACTACTACTATACATACTGCTTAACTTAATGCACTTGGCTTTCGCGCACCCGTGGCCCTGAAGAGCACCAATGTCTTACGACTACTATACATATTGTTTAACTTCATGCACTTGGCTTTCGCGCACCCGTAGCCCTGAAGGGCGCCAATGTCTTACTACTACTACTATACATATTGGTTAACATAAATTAGATTCTGATTAAATGGCTGAAAGAAAAATGTTTTTTAATGCTCCACCTCATTTGTTTGATAAGGCAAAACGGCTTAGAGAAAATATGACTGAGGCGGAGAAACTGCTATGGGAACAAATCGTTTACGTCACCGCTTCAAACCTCAGTATCCCTTCATTAGAATTGAATCGAAAATTGACTTTTTTATTTTAGTTAATTAAAATGTTTGTTTAAATAATTCGTTAAAAATCTAAACGTTATAAATTATAATTGTTTACATATATTTAATTAAATTCAAACATAATATCTAACTCCTCTCGTAATCAGTCTGAAAAAAATTGCGAGGATTTTTATCAAACTATACTCACTTATAATTTTAGGTATATTTAAATAGTACTTTGGATGTCATTCATTGCTGCTATGTACTGAAAATATTCCAGGACTGCGTTTGTTTGCATGTACAATAAACTGCTTAGTAAATTCCATTGTTAAGTGCGGCTTCCAAAACGAAAACCTTAAGTGAAAATTTAAATCGAAAAAAATTGCAAAGAAGCATTGTCGAATCTAAATGTTTATATATATTTGCAAAAATATAAACAACATGAATTCTTATTCAATCTCGGATTTAGAAGAGTATTCAGGAATAAAAGCACACACCATCCGTGTGTGGGAGCATCGGTATAAGGCGTTAACACCTAACCGGTCCGATGGCAATACCCGGTATTACAATAATGAACAGTTAAGGCGACTTCTCAATATTGTAAGCTTGATGGATTCGGATTATAAAACATCTGAACTCTGTACAATGAGCGATTCTTCACTAAATGAATTACTTGATAAAAAGCTTAGCTTATCAATTTCTGCCAATAATGCTTATGAATATTTCATTTCACAGATTTTGGCTTCAGGAATTGAATTTGATGAAGCGCACTTCGAAAAACTTTTTTCAAACTGTATTCTGCGGTTTGGTCTTAAGAGAACTTACCTAAATGTAATTTATCCTTTGCTTATACGGGCCGGACTGTTATGGGCGAAGAATTCCCTATCCGTAGGGTCTGAACATTTTATATCCAATTTAATAAGGCAAAAGATTCTATCTGCAATTGATTCCTTGCCGCCTGCAAAGTCTCATCAAAATTCCTGGCTGCTCTTTCTTCCTGTTAATGAGTTTCATGAAATAGGACTTTTGTTTTCCTATTATATGATTCGACAGGCTGGTAAAAAAGTAATTTATCTTGGGGCTAATGTTCCGTTTGATTCGTTGAAAAGTATAGTTAGTGAAACGAAACCTTCAAACCTGTTTTTCTTTTTTGTTCATTATAACAGGCCTGAAGAGTCACAGAATTATTTAAATCAATTGGTTAAAAACTTCAAAAATTCAAAAATTTATGTTTCAGGGAATCAGAAATTAATAAGTCAGTTAAAGACGGGTAAAAGAATAAATTGGATACAGTCTGTTGAGCAATTCGAAAAACAACTTGTCTGACTCGGAATATTTTAAAGTACAATATAAAACAAATCAATGTCCACCATCGCTATCATCGGTTCAGGTTTCTCAGGATTAAGTGCAGCCTGCTATTTATCCAAAGCCGGACATGAGGTACATGTGTTCGAAAAAAATGCTGATGCCGGAGGAAGGGCACGACAATTTATCACAGAAAACGGATATGTATTTGACATGGGTCCCAGTTGGTATTGGATGCCAGGGGTGTTTGAGAAATTCTTTAATGACTTTGGTCATGCTGTTTCTGACTTCTATGAATTGAAATTATTGAACCCTTCATTTGATATTGTCTTTGGTAAAAATGATACGATGAGTGTTCCTGAAAATTTTGAAGAGCTATGTAAACTTTTTGAATCAATTGAACCAGGAAGTGCAGCTCAACTTCAAAAGTTTTTGGAAGAGGCAGAATACAAATACAAAACAGGAATTGAAAACTTAGTTTATAAACCCGGCCTTTCCATTGCTGAATTTGCAGATATGGATTTGTTGAGAGGTGCTTTTCGCCTACAGGTTTTTTCTTCCTTCAGCAAGCATGTTAGAAAATATTTTAAACATCCAAAGTTAATTGCATTGATGGAGTTTCCGGTATTGTTTCTCGGAGCAATGCCGCAGGATACGCCTGCATTATACAGCCTGATGAATTATGCCGGACTGAAATTGGGAACATGGTATCCCAAAGGTGGTTTCGGAAAAGTGATTGATGGAATGGTGGCGGTTGCAAAAAGCAATGGAGTAACTTTTCATTTAAATTCCCCTGTTGAACAAATACTTATTGAAGATGGAAATGTAAAAGCTGTTCATGTAAACGGAGAAAGATTTTTTTGTGACGGAGTAATTGCATCAGCCGATTATCATCATGTGGAAGAAAAACTTTTACCTGTTGAATGCAGAAATTATTCTGAAAACTATTGGGACAAAAAAACTTTTGCGCCATCGTGTTTAATATTCTATCTCGGAATAAATAAGCGAATCCATTCACTTCATCATCATACTTTATTTTTTGAGGAGGACTTATTTCAACATTCAATTGAAATTTATAAGAATCCGCAATGGCCCACCAAGCCTTTGTTCTATGTGTGCAGTACTTCTAAATCAGATGATGGTGTTGCGCCAGAAGGGCATGAAAATCTTTTTCTATTAATGCCGATTGCGCCCGGATTGAATGACAGCGAAGAATTGCGAGAGAAATATTTTCAAATAATGTTGGAAAGGTTACAGAAGCATACCAACGAAAATATTCTTCCTCACATTGATTTCAAGAAAGGTTATTGCATTAAAGATTTTATTACCGATTACAATTCGTACAAGGGAAATGCCTATGGACTTGCGAACACATTAATGCAGACTGCCATCCTGAAACCAAAAATAAAAAACAAGAAAGTGAAAAATCTTTTTTATGCCGGACAACTTACGGTTCCAGGTCCTGGTGTGCCTCCATCAATCATATCAGGTAAGATAGCCGCTGAACAATTAAATAAGCAATTAAAAAATCAAAAAAAATGAAATCACTATTTGATAATGTATCTGAGCATTGCAGCAGAATAACAACCCGTGCTTACAGCACCAGTTTTTCGCTGGGGATTAAATTTCTAAACAAGCGGTTGCATAATCCAATTTATTCCATTTATGGATTTGTCCGTTTTGCTGATGAAATTGTTGACAGCTTTCATGGCTACGACAAAAAATATTTGCTCGATAAATTTAAATCAGATACTGAAGATGCAATCAAAAACAAGATTTCTCTTAATCCGATTCTGAATGCTTTTCAAAATGTAGTTCATCAATATCAAATCGAGCAGAAACTGATTGATACTTTTCTGCTAAGCATGGAAATGGATTTGGAGAAAGTGGATTACAGCGAAGAAAAATATCAGCAATATATTTTAGGCTCTGCAGAAGTAGTGGGCCTGATGTGTCTGCATGTTTTTACAGAAGGCGATAAAGAGTTATATGAACGACTGAAACCCTTCGCAATGAAATTAGGTGCTGCATTTCAGAAAGTGAATTTTCTCAGAGATATAAATGCTGATTACAGCACACTTGGAAGAACTTATTTTCCGAATATTAACATCACTCAGTTTACAAGCCGCGAGAAAAAATTAATTGAGCAGGAAATAGAAAATGATTTTAACGAAGCGTTAATCGGAATCAGGAAATTGCCACGGTCTTCACAAGGAGGAGTTTATCTGGCTTATGTTTATTACAAGTCATTGTTCAGAAAAATAAAAAATATTCCTGCCCATCGGGTCCTGACTGAAAGGATTCGGATTCCCAACGGACAAAAATTCGCACTCATGATTAATTCTATGTTACGATTTCAAATGAATATGCTTTGAGAATAAATACAATAACAACTGAAAAATAAATATTATGGAAAATAAAGAATTCTTGATTCTCGTTGATGAAAAAGACCAGCAGTGGGGCAAATTGGAAAAAGAGCTTGTGCATCAATTGGGTTTGCTGCACAGGGCGTTTTCAATTTTCATTTTTAATTCAAAGGGAGAGTTGCTCTTGCAGCAGCGGGCCGACAGCAAATATCATTCAGGTGGACTTTGGACAAATACGTGTTGCAGTCATCCACGTTTTGGCGAAGACCTTAGCGATGCAGTTAACAGACGCTTAATTGAAGAGATGGGAATGAAATCAAAAACTGAATTTGCTTTCAGTTTTGTTTACAAAGCAAATTTTGAAAATGGTTTAACTGAGCATGAGTTTGACCATGTCTTTTTCGGAGTGACGGATGATTTGCCAAAACCCGAAAAGTTGGAAGTGAAAGATTGGAAATACATGAATATTAAACTTCTTGAAAACGACCTGGAACAAAATCCACATCAGTACACTGCATGGTTGAAGATTTGTTTCAATAAAGTTCTTCGTCATCTTGAAAATAAAAATCTAAAAATCAAAAAAGTTAAAACACTTGAATATGCACAAATACATTACTGAACAATTTTTGCCAATCTCCATTGGTGAAGCATGGAATTTTTTTTCGTCACCTAAAAATCTCGCATTGATTACTCCGCCTGAATTGGATTTTAAAATTCTCTCGAAGGTGGAGAATACAGGAATATTTCAAGGGCAGGTAATTGACTACACAGTTAAACCACTCTTTGGAATTCCATTGAAATGGAAAACTGAAATCGGGAAAACATCAATGCACAGTTTCTTTACAGATAAGCAATTAAAGGGTCCTTACAAGGTTTGGGAACACACACATTCTTTTGCGGTTCAAGATAACGGAGTACTTATGAAGGATGAAATTCTTTATAAACTTCCGCTTGGATTTGTTGGAAAATTAATGAACAGATTATTTGTACGTAAAAAGATTGAAAACATTTTTGACTACAGGAGAAAAACATTGAACAAATTATTTGCATAAAATGGAAAAAGTATTTTTAAATTCACTTGTAGTTCTTGCGTAATTCATAAGCATGGAGTGTGTTGCATGGCTTACGCATAAGTATGTGATGCACTTTACTATATTTGATGCTTGTAAATATAAATACAACCACCAGTGATTAATTACATATATGGTAAAAGTTATAAGAAAATTTTTTTCATGGGCTGCGTTATTCGAAACCAGTTAACTGCACAGTAACTTCAAACGGAATTGCAAGAAATGAAAGTCATCGCAAGCCGTATTGGCTATCGCTTCTGAAAAAATAAATGAGATGCACATCCCCTTTTACATTTGGCATACATCACATTTATTTTTACCATAACTTGCAAAATAATTTCAGTTTACTTGCATTAACAATTTAAAAACAAAAACAATATGAAAAACTCAACATCAAAAAAGCTTTATGCTTTATTAATTATTGCAGTGCTGGATATCACAAGTGCCTCTGCCCAGTCATGGAACCTTACCGGTAATGCCGGAACAAACACTTCCACAAATTTTATCGGCACTACCGATGCTAAATCATTTAAAGTGCGTACTAACAATTCGGTACGAATGACAATTACTTCGGCAGGCAAATTTGGAATCGGAACTTCAACACCGCTAACCAAACTACATGTGGTGTCTTCTGACGGGAGTACCCCGCGTCTTCAATCCCCCGGAAGCAACACCTTTGCTTCCGGTTGGGATTTCTATCATGGAACCACGGGAAAAGGGTATGTCGGGGTTCCGGATACTGGAGCAAGTTTCGCTGCAGGTGAAATGATTTTGTATGGAACAACCGGAGTGCCCATATCGCTTTGGGCCGGAGGTGCAAGGGCATTGACTGTTTCATCTAACGGTAATGTGGGTATAGGAACAACTATTACTGTAAGCAAATTAAGTGTTGTTGATCCTAGTGCTGGTACATCTGCCATAAGGGCTGAAAATACACACACCGGAATCGGGAATGGCATTGGTATTTTTGCAAAATCAAATAACAACCCCGGCTTTGGTTATGGCGTTCAGGGTCAAGGTGGTTATGTAGGAGTAGAGGGTCATTGTTTTGCAGACACTTACACAGGTACAGCTTACGGGGTTTACGGAATAGGAGATGGAATCGCAGGAACAAGAGTCGGTGTTTATGGAACCGCTTCGGGCGGAACAACCAACTATGCTGTTTATTGCAGTGGCAGCGGGGTTTATACAGGAACATGGACAGATATATCTGACCAAAAATTTAAAAAAGACCTTGCTCCTGTTACCGGAGCATTGGGATTAATCAATCAATTAAATCCGGTAACCTATCAATTGAAGAAAGAAGAATATCCGATGATGAATTTCCCTGCATTCCGTCAATATGGTTTTGTGGCGCAGGAGCTTGAAAAAGTGATTCCGCTGCTGGTTGAAAATGGCACACATCCCGGAGCAAAAAGGGAGGATAAGGATATTGAATTTAAATCAGTAAATTATATAGGCATGATTCCTATTCTTACCAAAGCCATACAGGAACAACAAAAAGAAATTGATGAATTAAAATCCATGGTTCAATTGCTATCGGACAATAAAAACAAAAAAGAATCCGCCAGTTTAAATAATGCAGCATCGTTGGAACAAAATTCTCCAAACCCGTTTTCAGAAAAAACCGTTATCAGTTTTTATATTCCTGAAAACATTGGCAGTGCTGTGATTAAAATTTATTCTAATAACGGTGTTGAAATAAAATCAATCAGTATTTCAACCAAAGGGTTCGGCACAACCGAAATACTGGCAGGCGCCCTTTCAACCGGCATTTATACTTACATGCTTATTACAGATGGAAAAGCTGTGGATACAAAACAAATGGTATTGACAAAATAATAATGGAAGCCAGAAGTCAGATTTCCGACCTCTGACTTCTGACCTCATGCCCAATGCCTCAGTGTGAATTAACCTCGACAGGGCTTTGAACCTGCAATTTAAAAAAAAAGGGTTTTAATCGGTAAACAAATAGTTGTGCTTCTAAATCCCCTTTTTAAAACCGATAGCTATCGGTATCATCATTAGCTGTAATGCTATTTGGACAGTGCCAATATGAAGCTAACTGCAAAACATGAACATTTAATTGTATGACAAACATTAAAAGTTTTTTAAAATTTTATAAAGCGACTATAGTTTATAGCATCTGTTTGGCTTTGCTGCTGTTTCTTCTCAAATGGTTAGAACTTCGTTTTATAATATTTGATTACTCACTTGAAATTTACATCGGATTCATTGCTTTCATTTTTACGGCTTTAGGAATATGGCTTGCATTAAAACTCTCAAAACCCAAAATTGAAACTGTTGTGGTAGAAAAAGAAGTGTATATAAGCAGAAATGAAAATTTTATGTTAAACAAATCACTTGTTAAACAACTTGAGTTGAGCACCAGGGAGTTGGAAATATTGGGTTTAATGGCAGAGGGGAACAGTAACCAGGAAATTGCCAATCGTCTTTTCGTTTCATTAAGCACCGTGAAAACACACAATCAAAATCTTTTTGAAAAGTTAGATGTGAAAAGACGCACACAGGCAATTGAAAAAGCAAAAAGGTTAAATCTCATACCTTAAAAGCATCCTACTTTAGTATGAAAGTAAGCTGCAAAACAAAAAAATAGCCGAAAGTATGAGAGGAAAATGTTGGGCAATAACCATATTTGCGCCAATAAAAAATGAAAAGAAATGAAAAAAAATATCTTAGTATTCGGAACAATTGCGGGAGTAATTGTGTCCACCTTCATGGGAGTTTCTATGGCATTAATAGGATGTGACAGTGAGAATGCCGGAAACAGCGGAATGGTAATGGGCTTTAGTGCCATGGTTGTAGCCTTCTCTTTTGTATTTGTGGGTATTAAAAATTACCGCGACAAACAAAATGGCGGAATCATAACATTTGGCAAGGGTTTTTTCCTCGGCTTAATGATAAGTCTTATTGCTTCTACCATTTATGTGATTACCTGGGCGGTAGAATACCATTTCTTTTTACCGGATTTTATGGACAAGTACTCGGCCATGCAAGTTAAACAATTGCAGGCAAGTGGTGTTTCGGGCGAAGCTTATGACGAAGCCCTTAAAAGTATTGAAAGTGCCAGTTATAATTATAAAAACAACCCATTTTACTTTGCCATGTACACTTATGTGGAAATTTTACCTGTCGGGTTGATTGTAACACTTATCAGTTCATTAATTTTAAAAAGAAAAACTGCAAAAAATTAATTTTTACTAATGACAACAAAAACGATTTTTATAACTCTGATAGTTTTGATCTTTGCAAGCTGCAACAACAAACAATCAGCAAATAATATGAGCAACAAGAAAGTAATTGAGACATACATGGACGGATTTAGAACCAGCGACCATGCAAAAATTTTATCCTGCCTTACAGACGATGTGGTTTGGGAAATGCATGGGCTTTTTCACTTGAAAGGTAAAGAACAATTTGACAGAGAAATTGAAAACCCTGCATTTGAAGGCAGACCGGACATTACAATAATCAGGCTGATTGAAGAAGGTAACATAGTTGTGGCAGAAGGAACAGTAAAATCTAAATTTAAAAACGGGCAACTTTTAGACGCTTCTTTTTGCGATGTCTTTCATTTTGAAAATAATAAAATTAGTCGGCTCACAGGATACCTTATGCAGAATAAGCAACCTTGACCCTGCCCTGGCAAGATTCTAACAAAAAAAATAAAAATGAATATCTTAATCACAATTTTACTCGTCATAGCAGGCATCATTGCCTTGCTCTTAATCATTGCACTTTTCACGAAGAAAGGATATCAGATCCATTGTGAAATTATCATCAATGCACCGCTGCAAAAAGTTTTTGCCTATATAAAACAATTCAAAAACTGGGACAACTTCAACGAGAGGGCAACGGCTGACCCCAGTAAGAAAGAAGAATTTAAAGGAACTGATGGAACGGTTGGATTCATTATAGCCTGGAACGGAAATAAAAAAGTGGGGGAAGGCGAAAAAGAAATTAAAAACATTGTAGAAGGAAAAAAAATTGAAACCGAAATTCGTTTTGTAAAACCTTTTACGGCAGTTGGCCATACAAACATGAGTACAGAATCTGTATCAAATACCGAGACAAAAGTAGCATTGAGCAATGCAAGCACCCTGAAATATCCCCTGAACTTCCTGCTGCTCTTTGTAGAAAAAGGAATTGCTAAAGACATGAATATTAGTTTGTCTGTTTTGAAAAACATTCTTGAAAAATAATCACCTATAAATTACGACAATGGAAAAATATATAAGCGAGAACAAATCTAATGAACTTACCCAAAGTCCTTTTTCTCAGACGTTTTTTCACGGCACAAAGGCTGACCTAAAGATTGGAGACTTTATCGAAGTTGGTCTTAATTCGAACTATGGGCAAAGAAAAAATGCGAAATATATCTACCTGACAGCAACCCTGGATGCAGCTATTTGGGGTGCTGAACTTGCCCTGGGAGTGGGGCGTGAAAGAATTTATTTAGTAGAACCAACAGGACCAATTGAAGATGACCCCAATTTAACTGACAAAAAATTCCCCGGAAATCCAACAAAGTCTTATCGCTCAAAACATCCGTTTAAGGTGGTTGGTGAAATTACTATTTGGCAAGGGCATTCACCGGCAAAAGTGAATGCAATGAAAGACGGTTTAGCAAAACTTAAAGAACAAGGTATTGAGGCAATAGAGGACTAAATATTACTCATTACATTTGCACAAATCAAATAACACTAACAAAATGAAAAAAGTAACAGGCATTGGCGGCATCTTTTTTAAATGTAAAGACCCAAAAAAAATGAGTGAGTGGTATAAAACTCACCTCGGTTTAAACACTAACGATTATGGGGCAACTTTTGAGTGGAGAGAAGCAGACGACTCAACTAAAAAAGGTCAGACACAATGGAGCCCATTTGCCGAAACAACAAAATATTTTGAACCTTCTGCAAAAGACTTTATGATAAATTACAGAGTTGAAAACCTTGAAGCACTTGTTGAAGAATTAAAAAAAGAAGGTGTAACAATTGTTGACAAAATAGAAGATTCTGATTATGGAAAGTTTGTTCACATCATTGACATGGAAGGAAACAAAATTCAACTGTGGGAACCTAACGACAAAGAATAGGAAAAACCCGTTGTCCAAATGGGAAGCAAGACAACAAAATGATATTTTAAATCATCGCTTCGCACAAAGTGTTTGCGGACTTGAAACATTAGTGCTTCGTAGGAAGAGAAGAACTACAGCTAACAAAAAGATATTCTTTAATTCTACCCTGAGAGCCTCACAAAGCACAAAAGGATAACGATTCACTGGAGGCGAAAAATTTTCAAAACCTAAAATAAAGAGGCATTGGATAGTTCACTTTGTATTTATATTTGTTGCTTACAAATATAAAGTAGCCCACCAGTGATTAACTGCATATATCATAAAAGTTATTAAGGATAATTCACTACTTATCCCGTTAAACGGAAGCTGGCGTAATCCAACCTGCCTGCGGGAAAAAACCGACACTATAAGGTGGCGAAGCCCTGTTTGCTATCCTTCGCAAAATAAAAAGTGAAGTAAAGCAACCGCAAAAACCAACCGCACATTTGCTTCACATTTTATTTTGACCAGTCCACCCTTCCAACTATCAGGAAATTTATATAATGCTATAACAATATTTTAAAAAAGCATTCTGCAAATAATAGTGTAAATGAACTAGTGTAAATAAATATAATTTTACATTTGTCAATCAAAAAACTACTAGTGAACAAACTATCAAAAAAAACTACTTCTACATTTATATTTACCCTGCTCACAGGCTTGTTTATTGTAATTGCATTTATCTCTTATACTCAGATTCAATAATTCAACCAATTAGTTAGTTGGGTTATTAAAAGCAATATGGTTTAGGCAAATCTTGAACGAGTAATTTCAAATCTAAAAGATGCAGAAACAGGTTAGCGAGGTTACTTACTTTGTGCCGACTCTCTGTTTCTTGATCCTTATAGGAGCTGAGGAGTGAATCAAGCCTTGTTAGCTACTCTTGATACAATAACAAAGGACAATATAGAACTGCAAAATAATTTTAAAATCGTTTGATTCCTCTTCAAAACAAATTTACATTTTTACAAAATAAAATCAATACACGCATCATTCAGTAATAAATCATGAAAGCGAAAGAAAAAATAATGCCTGCGTTTCTTACTGGCGGTGGCGAAATGGGAGAGCTTATCCGTTCATTTGATTGGTCAAAAACTGCTATTGGCAGTCCTGATACATGGCCGCAAAGTTTGCGTATCGCAGTACGTATCATGCTCGATTGTCCTTTTGGTATGTACATAGCCTGGGGCAAAGAATATATTCAATTGTATAACGATGGTTACCGTCCTATTCTTGGCGCCACAAAACATCCGCAGGCATTGGGCACCAACACACGCAAAACCTTTGAAGAAATATGGCCTACCATAGGACCAATGTTTGATGGTGTGATGCAGGGCACACCTGTTGGCTTTCCCGACTTTATTTTGCATTTGGACAGGAATGGATTTGTGGAAGAATGTGTTTTTGATTTCTCTTACAGTCCTATCCGGTTAGAAGATGGTGAAGTAGGTGGTGTGCTGGTTACCGTAATTGAAACTACCGAAAAAGTAAAAGCTGTAAAGGCATTAAAAGAAAGTTTAGAAGATGTTAGTCTTGCCAAATTTGCCATTCAAAAAAGCGAAGAAAATTTAAGAAGCACAATTTTACAGGCTCCGGTTGCCATGTGTATTTTTAAAGGAGAAAATTTTATTGTTGATCTTGCAAATGACAGAATGTTTGAGTTGTGGGGCAAACCTGCAAATGAGGTAATTAATAAACCAATTTTTGAAGGCTTGCCGGAAACAAAAGACCAGGGTTTTGAAGCCATTCTGCAAGGAGTTTATACAACAGGAAAAACCTTTTCTGCAGATGGAGTTCCTATAACCCTTCCACGAAACGGAGTAATAGAACTGGTATATGTAAATTTTGTTTATGAACCCTATAGAGAGGCTGATGGCACAGTCTCAGGCATAGTGGCTTTGGCTTTTGATGTAACTACGCAGTTGACCGCTAGTAAAAAAATTGAAGAAAGCGAGCAAAATTTAAAGCGTTACAAACACATGGCTGACAATGCCAATGAGGCATTTATTTTAATGCGACAAGATGGAACGTTTGCTTACTTGAATGATTTGGCATTAGAACGTTGGGGTTATTCAAGAGAAGAAGCCCAACACATTCGTGTGCCTGATGTTGATCCAATCTATAATGATGAAGTTTTTAACGCGGCATTTGCAGCTTCACAAAAAGAAAAGCTTCCTCAATTTGAAACCCTGCACAAAAAAAAGGATGGAACTATTTATCCTGTTGAAGTAAATATGGGTGGGTTAACGCTTGAAGGGAAGCCTCACATGTTTGCCATTGCACGAGATATTACAGAAAGAAAGAAGCTTGAAGAAGCCGTTCATGAAAACGAGGAAAAAATACGCAGCTTTATTCTGCAGGCACCTGTAGCCATGGCTCTTTACCGCGGTCCGCAACATATTATTGAAATCGTGAATGATGAACTGTTGGCTATTTGGGATAAACCACTCGCTTCGGTAATTAACAAACCTGTATTTGAAGCCTTACCCGAAGCAAGAGGCCAGGGTTTTGAAGCCTTGCTTGACAAGGTTTATACAACGGGTGAAAAGTTTACCTCTTACGGTATTCCTATTATACTTCCTCGTAATGGCAAGCCTAAAACTATCTATGTAAATCTTGTTTACCAAGCCTACCGTGAAGCCGATGGCACCATTTCCGGTATTGTAGAAGTGGTAAGCGATGCAACAGAACAAGTGGTGGCTACTCAACAAATTGAAGCAAGCGAAAAGCGTTTCAGCATGTTGGCTGACAGTATTCCAAATCTTGCATGGATGGCTTATGCGGATGGCAACATATTTTGGTATAACAAAAAATGGTTTGAATATACCGACACCATACTCGCTGATATGGAAGGATGGGGATGGCAATCCGTTCACGACCCTGAAGAACTTCCCAAAGTGCTTACTAAATGGAAAGTATCCATCGAAACTGGGCAGCCGTTTGAAATGGTGTTTCCATTAAAAGGCGCTGACGGTAAGTTCCGTCAATTCCTCACCCGGGTATTGCCAGTTCTTGACAGCGAAAACAAAATTTACAGATGGTTTGGAACCAATACCGATATAAGTAAACAAATAGAAGCAGAGGAAAAAATAAAAGAAAGCGAAGCAAAATTCAGAACGCTTTCCGAAACTATCCCGCACATGGTATGGACGGCAACACCCGATGGAAAGAAAAATTTTTTCAACAAATTTTTTCTTGATTACACAGGATTATCTTTTGAAGAATTAGAAGGTGATGACTGGAAGAAAATTATTTTTGCTGATGACCTGGAAAATGAATTAAAGCAATGGCATCAAGCCCTTAAAACAGGAGAAGATTTCAAAATTGAAAAACGCATTCTTTGTCATGACGGAACTTACCAATGGCATTTATGCCATGGCATTGCCCAAAAAGACAAGGAGGGAACCATTATTGGGTGGATAGGGACTAATACCGATATTACCGAACAAAAAAGTTTTGCCGAAGAATTAGAAGAGAAAGTAAAAGAACGCACTTATCAGCTTCACATACAAAATGAAACCTTCAAACAGGCGGAAGAAAGCTCCATGCAGGGCAGTTATTCATTTAATTTAACAACGGGTAAATTAGCTTACTCTGATAATTTATACCGTCTGATAGGATATGAACCAAACGAATTTGAACCTTCATTGGAAGAATTTAATGGGCATGTGCATCCGGAAGACAGGGATTATGTTCAGCAGGCAGCGGAAAAAGTTTTACAAAGCAAAACGGCTGATGAATGGTACTACCGGATGAATACTAAAAATGGAAATGTCATTAATATAAAAGGCACTGGAAGAGTTATCGAATCAGGCGATGAAAAATTATTAGTAGGAACATTGCAGGATGTGACCAAAGATGTTTTAGCATCTAAAGAATTAAAAACAAAAAATGTTGAACTTGAAAATGCCAACGCTGAACTTGCCTCTTTCAGTTATGTTGCAAGTCATGATTTGCAAGAACCGTTGAGAAAGATTCAGGGATTTTCAAAACGTATTAGTGATAAGGAGGCAGAACATTTGTCTGATACTGCAAAAGATTATTTTAACCGCATCAATGCAGCAGCGCAACGAATGCAAAAATTAATTGAATCGCTTCTTAGTTTTTCGCGAACCAACACTGTCGAAATAGTTTTTGTGAAAACAGATTTGAATCAAACATTAAACGAAGTGAAAGCAGCACTGCATGAAACAATTAAAGAAAAAAATGCGGTGATTGAATCACAACAATTACCCACTCTTAATGCAGTGCCTGTGCAGATGCATCAATTGTTTTTAAATCTTATTGGCAACGCACTTAAATATTCAAAACACGATGTAGCTCCACTGATAAAAATTACTGCGGAACAAGCAACCATCAATGAAATTGCAGGACGGGTAAAACAAAACGGAACATTTTGGAAAATTGTAATCAGCGACAATGGAATTGGATTTGAACAACAATACGAAAACAAAATATTTGAACTCTTTCAACGGCTGCATGGCAAAACAGAATACGAAGGAACAGGAATAGGACTTGCAATCTGTAAAAAAATTGTTCAGTCACACAATGGAATAATCACTGCAACAGGACAAACTGGAATTGGAGCAACCTTCACCTTCTTCTTGTCGGATAACAACAAATCATAATTTTGCAAAATCATAAACGCCAGTTTCATGCACAAAAAAATATTATTAGTTGATGATGATACAGATGACCAACTTTTTTTTGTTGATGCTATCAAAGAACTTGAACCCGCTCTTGAATGTGGCATTGCCAATAACGGATTGGAAGCACTTGACCATTTAGAAAAAGTGCCACCACCACCATCACTTATTTTTCTTGACTTAAACATGCCATTGATGAATGGATATGAATGTTTGGCTCAATTGAAAAAGATAAATCAGTATAAAGAAATTCCAGTAATCATTTTCACAACTTCCAGCCATCCCGTTGACATGGAAAGAACAATTTCAATGGGAGCAAAAATGTTTCTTACAAAACCACCTGACTTTGATGTTTTGAAAAACAAACTCCAAGACATATTACAAACTTTTGCATTAACCAAATAACTTTTATTTCTTCTTTGCTTTTAGCTCTTGCTCCATTTCTTTTTTCAAATCATGTTGCTCATGTGCTTCATCAATAGAATGTGATTGCTGCAAAGTTTCTTCTTTCTTATACTGTAAATGGGATAAAAAAGTATTATTAATTGTTCTGAAAATTCTGGTGCGAATAAAAAACCTTAGTAAAAATATACTGCCCTCAATAACAACCTTCGTAACACCAGATGCAAATTTTTCAAAATAACTTCCATTTTTTTCTTAAGTGTCTTTTTTCATTTCTTATCTGATTTTAATTTTTGAAATTTACTTAATGTGGTTTTTTTTCACACCAATGTGGAAAATGATGCACCATATTCCACAAATTATATCATGAAACAGAGTTTTTTCTTTGGGCACAATATTTAATCAATGAAGCATAATCAAATTAAATTAAATATCATTCCCAATTAATCAAATCATTTAAATTTTAAAATAAAACAAAATGGAAAAAAACTCAAAAGCCGCACAAAACGGCAGTAAAAAAGCACAGCCTGCTAAAGGTGTAAAAGCAAAGCCTGGTGCAGCCCAGGGACTTCGTGAATTATTCGTGGATGAGCTTAAAGACATTTATTGGGCAGAAAAAGCTTTGACCAAAGCAATTCCAAAAATGGTTAAAAATGCAACTTCACAAGATTTAGTAATGGCGCTTGAAGACCACCTGCAAGTTACACACGAACAGGTATCACGTGTGGAGCAGGTATTTGAAGCAATCGGAGAAAAAGCCCAGGCAAAAAAGTGCGAAGCAATGGATGGTTTAATTAAAGAAGCAGAAGAAATTATGCAATCAACTGAACAAGGTGTAGTGCGTGATGCGGGAATTATTTCGGCTGGTCAAAAAGTGGAACATTATGAAATTGCTACCTATGGCACATTGCGCACCTTTGCTAAAACATTGGGCGAAGAAGCAGCAGCATCTCTTTTACAAGAAACATTAAACGAGGAAAAAGAAGCGGACGAAAAATTATCTGAGATAGCTGAATCATCAATTAATATCGAAGCAGCCGCAGAAGATAATGAAGAGGAAGAAGAAGATTCAGAAACACCTGTAAAAACTAAGAGAAAATAATTTGAAGGCTCTATTAATAATTAAATAATTTAAAACAATTACAAAATGAGAGAAAATCAAAAAGATCAGCACGAACAAAAAACTTCAACAGGTCAGCAACAGAATCAGGGTAGCCAGCAAAATAAGAGCAGCCAAACAAAAGAAGTCAATACTTCTGAAATGGACATCACTGATGATGATGAGGATGAAACTCAGGATTCAAGCGAGGACCAGGAGAATACTTTTACGGATGAAAATCCTGATGATGACTTTGAAGTTAGCAGCCAGAACAAAAACCAGGGTGGCAATGAAGGCTTCAGTGGAAATCGTTAAACATTTAATGATTTAAAATTTTAATAAGGGGATTAAAAAATAAAATCCCGTAAGGTTTATTCACCTTATTTATTCAACCGATTAATTTCACAATTTTAAAACAAATAAAAAATATGAGCACAGGTAAAGTATTATTGGGAGTATTAGCAGGCGTAGCCGCTGGTGCCCTGTTAGGCATTTTATTAGCACCCGACAAAGGTTCTAAAACAAGAAAAAAAATGACAAATAAAGCTGATGAATATGCTGATGAACTTAAAGAAAAATTTAATGATTTTCGTGAAACCATTACCGATAAATTTGAATCAGCGAAAGACACCGCAGACGATTTAACCGCAAAAGGAAAATCAAAAGTAGAAGACGCTAAGAAGGAAGTTAAAAATGCAGTTAATGAAAAAGTTTCCGCTTAATATTAATAGACTTATGAAAAATCAATTCTTTATATCAGCATTGCTGGCAACATTACTAACCTCTTTTACAGGTTGTGAAATTGTGGGTGGAATATTTAAAGCAGGCATGGGTGTGGGAATCTTTATTGTAGTATTAGTTATTGCACTTATAATTTTTCTCATTAGCAGAATGGGGAAAAACAAATAATAAAAATGAAAGTTAATTATCATAACAATTAAAACAATTAATCAAATCTTAAAATGAAAAAGAAAATTCAATTTCTAAAATCAAGAGTTCTTGAACTGGTCTTTGCTTCAGCATCAATTGCTTTAGTATTAATGTTCACACTACCATCCTGCAACAATGCAAAACATGAGGACAGCAAAGAAGTTGCTGAAGACCACAACGATGCAAAGTTTGACAACGCAAAAGAAGATGATGCTAAATTCTTAGTTAGTGCTGCCGAAATAAATTTAGAAGAAATTCAATTAGGTCAATTAGCACAAAGCAACAGCATGAATGCAGATGTAAAAAATTTGGGGAAAATGATGGAAACCGAACATACAAAAGCACTTAGCGATTTGCAAGCTCTTGCAGCAAAAAAACAAATTACTATTCCAACAACATTAACAGATGATGGAATGAGTGCAAGCAAAAAACTAATGGATATGAAAGAATCCAAGTTTGACAAAGAATATTGCGACATGATGGTAAACGGACACAAGGATGCAATCAGCAAATTTGAAAAAGCATCTACTGATGCAAAGGATGAGGACATACGCAACTGGGCATCATCAATGCTTCCTGCACTTCGTACACATCTTGACCATTCTATTACCTGTCAAAAGGAATGTGAAAAAATGTAACTGGAGCATTAGTTGGCTCAGAAATGCCTGTATAACGTGCCCCCCTATATCAAAAAAAAGGAATTAAAGATGAAGAATTGTGATGGGTGTTCATCCGCGGAACGATGAAGATGCTAAATATTTTCAAACAGACTGGAGTTCAAAAAAAGGTGAACAGGTTACTTGGTAATTAATAATAAATGTTTTTCATAAAGCGGGTAATGTTTGCCCGCTTTTTTTAACTAATAAAATTATATACTATGAACAACATCTTCAGAGGTCTTATTGCCGGTTATGGCGCAAAAAAACTTGGGGGTGGTTGCCTGGGAACCGTCATAGTCTTTATAATCATCTACATGTTGCTGGGTCATTGCCAGTAATTGTCATTCTTATTTAGTCAACAAAAGAATAATTAACAAAAAACTATAATTCTAAAGTGTATGAAAAAAGTAAAAACAAAAAAATTAGTGCCCAACGAAAAAATAAATGACCTGCAATCCAACACACAAAATGGTGATGGACAAATGTTATCTACTAATCAGGGTTTGTTAATTAACGACAATCAAAATTCTTTAAAGGCAGGTGAGCGCGGAGCAACACTTTTAGAAGATTTCATCTTGCGTGAAAAAATTACGCACTTCGACCATGAAAGAATTCCCGAAAGAATTGTTCATGCGCGTGGCTCTGCTGCACATGGAATTTTTGAATTGTATAATCCCATTCCTCAATTTACAAAAGCGAAATTTTTAAACGACACTTCAAAACCCACTTCGGTATTTGTACGGTTTTCTACAGTTGCTGGTTCAAGAGGCTCATCAGATTTGGCGCGCGATGTTAGAGGGTTTTCAGTAAAATTTTATACTGAAGAAGGAAATTATGATTTAGTTGGCAATAACATGCCGGTATTTTTTATACAGGATGCAATAAAGTTTCCTGATTTAATTCATGCAGTAAAGCCAGAGCCGCATAATGAAATTCCGCAGGCTGCATCAGCACACGATACATTTTGGGATTTTATTTCATTAATGCCCGAAAGCGCACACATGATTATGTGGGTAATGAGTGACCGCGCCATTCCACGAAGTTTACGCATGATGGAAGGTTTTGGTGTGCATACATTTCGTTTAATCAATGAACAAGGCAAATCGCACTTTGTAAAGTTTCATTGGAAACCATTGCTGGGAATTCATTCTGTTGCATGGGATGAAGCACTAAACATTTCAGGTAAGGATCCCGATTTTCACAGGAGAGATTTATGGGAAGCAATAGAAAGCGGAGCTTTTCCTGAGTGGGAATTAGGAGTTCAAATCATTCCTGAAAAAGACGAGCATAATTTTGAATTTGATTTGCTTGACCCAACGAAATTAATTCCCGAAGAAATTATTCCCGTGCAACGCATCGGTAAAATGACTTTGAATCGCAATCCTGATAATTTCTTTGCAGAAACAGAACAGGTAGCATTTCATCCCGGACATTTGGTGCCCGGTATAGATTTCACCAATGATCCTTTATTGCAAGGAAGATTATTTTCTTACACTGATACACAGTTATCCAGGTTAGGAAGCCCTAACTTCCACGAGATACCAATCAATCGTCCAATCATGCCGGTTATGAATAATCAGCGTGACGGACACATGAGGCAAACTATTAACAGTGATAAAACCAGCTATCAGCCCAACACCATCAGCAATGGCTGCCCTTTCCAGGCAAAAGCTGCTGACGGTGGTTTTACAAGTTTCCAGGAACGGATTGATTCCAAAAAAATCCGTGAACGCAGTCGAAGTTTCTTTGACCACTTCAGCCAGGCAACCTTATTTTTTAACAGCCAGGCGGAACATGAAAAAAATCATATCATAAGTGCACTGACTTTTGAATTGGGAAAAGTTGAGCGCCCTTCTATTCGCGAAAGAATGTTAGGCATACTAACACAGGTAGATAAAACATTGGCAGCAAAAGTTGCCGATGGTTTAGGAATGCCTGTGCCGAAACAACCAGAATATCCTGTTAATCACAGTATTCCCGCTGATGGAATTCAAAAAAAATATGAGCCAATAAAAATGACTCAAAGCATTTCAAGCTCTGATGCTTTAAGCATGGCAGGCACAATAATGAATACTATCAAAACAAGATGCATTGCAATACTTGCTGCAAACGGAGTGGATGAAAATTCTCTTAATACAGTGAAAAATGCACTGGAGGCCCAAGGGGCTAAAACAAAAATTGTTGCTCCTAAACTGGGAACAATAAAAGGTTCAGCAGGTAAAGAAATTAAAGTTGACCAAAGTTTTCTTAATACGGCTTCAGTATTATTTGATGCAGTATATATACCATCGGGTAAAAATAGCTCAAACGCATTAATTGCAGAACCGGATGCTATCCATTTTGTAAATCAGGCATACAAGCATTGCAAAGCTATTGCGGCAAATGGTGATGGAGTTAATTTCTTAAATCAAACTTATGCAGGTGATGAAAATATGGATTCTGATAAAAACAATAAGAATCAAAAATCAGGTGGTGATTTGGGATTAGTGATTGATAAACCTGCAAAAGATTTTATCAGTGCAATTGCGCAGCACCGTTTTTGGGAAAGAGAGAAAGCAAGAAAAGTACCTGCATAATTTCAATTGAAATTCAACGATATGAATAATTTTTTCAGAACAATCATAGGCAGGTTACAGTGCAAAAAAATCAGGAGGTGGATGTATCTCTACTGTGATAATTTTTGTAATAATCTATATGTTATCAGGGCATTGTAATTAATCACGCGCTGAGGTAAAAAGTTTTAAGTTAAGCATGAGCGGAAATGAGAATTACGCTAATTAAATTTTGGATACAAAGAAATGAAGTTGAGTTCAGGTTACCCTTACTGGTTAATTAAAGACGGACTTCCGTTTGATTATACCAAACTGGAAGAATCAATAAAAACTGATGTCGTTATTTTAGGTGGTGGAATTTCCGGTGCCCTTGTTGCATATTATTTAATTAATGAAGGTATTAATTGTATTGTTTTAGATGCGCGAACAATTGGCCTGGGAAGCACATGCGCAAGCACATCACTGCTTCAATATGAAATTGACACTCCTCTTTGCGAATTGAAAAACATGGTAGGATTAAAAAATGCAGTCCGGGCTTATCATCTGTGCGTTGATGCAATTGAAACTATAGAATCAATTTCATCAAAACTCAATTACTCTGAATTTCAGTCAAAGAAAAGCCTTTACTATGCTGCACACAAAAAAGACATTTCTTTCTTAAAGGAAGAATTTGCCATCAGAAAACAAAATGGTTTTAAGGTAAAGTATCTTGATGAGAAAGAAGTTGAAAATGTATTTCATATAAATGCTCCCTGCGCAATTCTTTCACAATGTGCCGGAGTAATAAATGCTTATTCATTCACTCACGCGCTTCATCAATATGGAATAAAAAAAGGTTTAAAAGTGTACGACCGAACTCCAGTTAAAGAAATTAAACATAGCAAAAATGGTGTTGTGTTAACGAGTGAGAATGGCAAAACTATTAAAGCTAAAAAAATTGTATATGCAACAGGTTATGAAGCGGTAAGCTTTATTAAAGAGAAAATTGTTGATCTTCATTCCACGTACGCTATCATAAGCGAACAGGCAAATGAAAAAACGAAATTCTGGAAAGACGATGTATTGATCTGGAATACTGCCGACCCATACTTATACATGAGAACCACTAAGGATAAAAGAATATTAATAGGAGGCCGTGACGAAGAGTTTTTTAATACCGTAAAAAGAGACAAGCTGATTGATAAAAAGAAAAAGCAATTGGTAAAAGATTTCAATCATGTTTTTCCAGGCATAGAATTTAATCCTGAGTTTAGCTGGACGGGAACCTTTGGCGCTACCAAAGACGGACTACCTTATATTGGCGAATACAAATCTTTACCAAACAGTTATTTCGCTTTAGGTTTTGGCGGCAACGGAATTACATTCAGCGTAATAGCCGCAAAAATTATTATCGACATGATTACAGGGAAAAAAAATAAGGATTCGGATATTTTTTCTTTTAATCGCGTTTAATTCAAAATAGCCTGTGAACCAAATGATTATTCCCAAAATAATTTATACTTACAAAGACCGGCAAACTTTGCTCCTGGTATTGGAGAAGATATAACTTGTAATCTATACCTGGGGCGAATATTGTTTGCTCGCAAAATTTTTCAAATCCTTACCAGTGTCCTCCAATTTTGATTTGCCATTTGCAGCAAAATCCCTTGCTGTGTCGGTAGCGGTGTTTATTTTATCCGTAACATCTTCCTGCAAACCACTGAATCTTTCTTTAAGGTCATCAGCAAAATCACTTGCTTTTGTTGTGAGTTCCTTAAGGTTAATTTTGTCAGAGGTTAATAATAAACCTACGAGAGCGCCTACTGCTGCCCCTGCTAATACTCCAAATACTACTTTTCCTGAATTCATAATTGCTTTGTTTTATAGTTTTAATTAATAATAGTTATAAGGCTCGTGCCATGTTTTACTTTTTGGTGAAATGATAGACTTAAATAAACCACACAGAATGAACATTTCCATGCGCATTCTATGTGGTTCTCATTTAAGCTCTGTTTTTAAACAGCGTACTGCCTAAAATAAATCCTAGTACACATAATACTAAGAAAATATAAAAGAGCGTTTTTGCGATTCCGGCTGCACCGGCTGCAATTCCTGTAAAACCAAAGATTGCTGATACTAATGCAATCACTAAGAATATTGCTGACCATTTTAACATAACATATAAGTTTTAAAGTTCATTATCCCTAAAATAAAAGTTTATGCCATTATTAAGTGGTAAAATTATTTCCCTGGTGTAGTAAAACTTCCCTGCCATTGTGGTGTTTTATCCATCGATTAATCATTGCCGGACCACTTGCTGCAGGCTTAGCAGGTGCCGGAGCAGGCGGTGTTACCGGAGGATTAATTGGCGCATTGGTTGGGTCAGGTATTCCCGAAGAACGTGCACGACTTTACGAATCAGGAGTTAAGGAAGGTAAGATTGTAATGGGTGTTCATCCGCACAATGAAGAAGATGCAAAATATTTTCAATCCGATTGGAGTTCCAAAAAAGCGGAACAGGTTCATTATTAAAAATTAAAAATTATTCTTATAATATAGCGCGGCAGCAATTCTAATAATCGCTTCCGCGCTTTGTCGTTTCTAACAATGGTATAGTCAAGGGTTAGGCATTTACTTGCACTACATTTCGACTTGTCGTATGTTTTGAGGTGCTATAATGAACTTCAGTAGTGTGTCAATGAAAGATTGTAATTTATGAGTTTGTTGCAATTTCTTATTGGTTAATTGTAAAGGGATGAGTTTGTAACAAAGTATTATGAGGGCTATGTTAAATTGCTGTTTAATTTAAAATAAACATGGATAGTTTTGAATTGTTTTTTTCAGTTAGCGGAATTTAACAATCTTATAATAAATTTAATTAAAAGCACATGGATATATATGAAAAAAACCTTCCAATACAATTATCAGAAGGTTTTGTTTTCAATGTATATTTACTAAAAATTGTTTCCCGGCTTCGAGCCTTGACTGCCGCCACTGAATCCCTCATTTTGCCTGTTCGTATCACGGGTTCTTTCATTATCACCCTGTTCGTCATTATCTTCCTCATTCTCATCCATATCCTGAACACCTGAATTACTTTGACCTGTAGGATTGCCCTGGCGCTGCTGCGAACTTTGCTGCCCCCGGTTACCGCCCTTAGATCCTTGTTCCATTTCCTCGCGTTCATCTTGCGGATTTCCCTGTGAGCCTTGCTGACCGGTCTTCTGCGAGCCTTGCCTGTTACCATCCTGTGAGCCTTGCTGACGGTCTTGATTGCCTTGACTGCCTTTGTTAGCTGTTGGATTG
This sequence comes from Bacteroidia bacterium, assembly GCA_039931675.1. Classification (GTDB taxonomy): domain Bacteria; phylum Bacteroidota; class Bacteroidia; order AKYH767-A; family OLB10; genus JAEUTH01. The sequence goes on from JBDTRM010000238.1 coordinate 29,659, forward strand.
TTGGGGTCAGTTTCTTTTCTGTTACCACCCTGTGCTTGCTGATTTGAACCGCTGCCAGATTGCTGATTGCGGTTTTCATTTTGATTTTGTCCCATTTTTTTAAAATTTTAATTGTTAATAATAATTTATTTAAAATAATACTTCAATAACTTTTTGCTATCACTGGTTTTTGCTATCCTATTCCAGTCAAAACAATCTTTAAAAATATATGCCAACATTAATTACTATAAAAAATTATTTTAAGAGTCCATTTATTTCCACAAAATAAAATTAGCATGGGTATAGGTGGGTAGATATTTCCTAATTATTTATAAAAGTAAAGCTGGTGAGTTGGTTACCTCCGGGCCTTTTTATTCATTTCCCAATTGAAGCAATCCCCTTACCAAGTTTTCCCATTGAAGTTTTGCCAATCCGTTCACTGCTCCTGTAGCCGTAATTGCATTACGTGCTTTATCAGTTAATTTTTCAACTGCGGTGTTCGGATTTTCATTGCGGCCATAAACCGCTGCTGTTATCTTTTCATGCAACCTTTTAATTTCAAAAGTGGAAGTTGCCTCCCCTGTAAAAAAGTGAGCTACATCAGTATCATTATTAGTTGGGTTTGCTGCAGGTCTTACCCGGATAGAAATTTTTTCTTCACCCTGTTGATTTATTTCTTCAATTGCTTCAACTCTTACCCAGTCATACCCTGCGCCTGCCAACGGACCCGGGCCGGGAATATCAATCTTGAAATAATCACCTTGTTTCACATCCCTGTTTACTTTATTTCCATTGCCATCTGTCAATATAAATTTGGATAAAGCGGGTCCGGCTATTTGATGCCAGCCATTAACATTTAAAAATTTTTTTTTCAATAATAAAAAAAAAACTTTAGCCGATGCTTCATCGCTCAAGGTTAGCCCATGCATGACATGGCACTCATTGCCACTTTGTTGCTTTGGCACCACAGGTTTTATAATAAGTTATCAGATTCGTTTTCTGAACCTTTATTAATAAAAATAATTGCTGCGGTTTCCACAATTATTACAATAACTATAATCGCTACTATCATACTTGTTATTTTTTAATGTTATTCTTAAAGGCTATTTTTAATTTTCTACAAAAGCATTTAAAATAATGTGCCACATAGTTTTGAGCTACTAACCTTTAAATTTCATTTTGTTTTTACATTCACCGCTGTTAAATCACCCATTAAACGCTATACACATACAAGTGTGAATATTATCGTTTAATATTCGGAACTAATAGCCCTATAAACTATTTCTTTGTTTCATGTCAAAGCAACTCATCACACAATACTATAATAAGGTGGACAAGCTAATCCAATTTGGAGGAAGCAGTAAGGAAACATCTGTTCGTAATGAGTTTTATCATTTATTGAGTTATTATGGTGATAAGAAACACCTTGTACTTGTTGCTGAGTTGCCGGTACGCGGAACTAAAGGAAGAGATGTTACGCCCGATGGCACGTTAAAAAATATTCTTCGACTTGATTATGGTTATTGGGAAAGCAAAGATGAATCGCTTGACCTTGATGATGAGATTGACAAAAAAATAAAGAAGGGTTATCCGCTTAACAATATTTTATTTGAGGATAGTAAAAAGGCAATTCTTTACCAGGGTGGTTATGAAGAAATGCGCATTGATATGCGCAAGCCTGATGAACTTGACCGCATACTTACCAAGTTTATCAATTTTGAAAAGCCTGAAATACGAAAGTTTAATGAAGCATTAGAAAGTTTCCAGAAAGACATACCCATCATTGTTGAAACACTTCGTGAAAAAATTGATACCGAAGGAAAGAAGAATAAAAACTTTCTTGCTGTAAGCGAAAGTTTTTTGGAATTGTGCAAGGCAGAAATCAATCCTGAAATTACAATGGCTGATGTGCGCGAAATGATGATTCAGCACATTTTAACCAGCGATATTTTTAATAAGATTTTTGACGACCCCGAATTTCACCGCCATAATAATATTGCAAACGAATTAGAGAAACTTAACGCTACTCTTTTTAATCACAGCGACCGCAAAAACCTGTTAGGAAGCATTGAACATTATTATGATGCCATTAATGCAGCAGCAGCAGGTATTGTTGACCACCATGAAAAGCAAAAGTTTTTAAAAGCCCTTTATGAAAACTTTTACAAAGCGTACAACCCAAAAGCGGCTGACCGTTTGGGAGTGGTTTATACACCTAATGAGATTGTTGACTTTATGATTGACAGCACCAACTATCTTTTAGAAAAACATTTTAAGCGACTGCTTTGGGATAAAAATGTAGAGATACTTGACCCTGCAACAGGCACAGGTACTTTTATTTGCAATATCATAGATAAATGCCCGCCCCAATACCTTGCTCATAAATACAAAAATGAATTACATGCTAACGATGTAGCTATACTACCATATTACATAGCCAACCTGAATATCGAATTTACCTTTAAACAAAAGATGGGTTACTACGAAGAGTTTCCAAACATTTGTTTTGTTGATACGCTTGATAATACTGATGCACTATCTTATGGTGGAAAGCAACATAATATGTTTGGCTTTAGCAGCGAAAACTCAAGAAGAATAACTGCACAGAATAAAAAGAAAATATCTGTGATTATTGGTAATCCCCCTTATAATGCTAATCAGGCAAATGAAAATGAGAACAATAAAAATCGCGAATATCCTACAATTGATAAGCGAATAAAGGACACATACATAAAACATAGTACAGCACAAAAAACAAAAGTGTATGATATGTATTCGAGATTTTTTAGATGGGCTTCTGATAGGTTAGACAAAAATGGTGTGCTTACATTTATAACTAATAGAAGTTTTATTGATAGTCGAACTTTTGATGGATTTAGAAAAGTTGTTGCAAGCGAGTTTAATGCGATTTACATTATTGATTTGGGTGGTGACGTAAGAGCAAACCCTAAAATATCTGGCTCAAAAAATAATGTGTTCGGTATTCAAACAGGAGTTGCAATAATGTTTTTAGTTAGAAATGAAAAAAATATTATTGAAACAACATCAGCTAAAGATTTTAAAGAAATTAAGCGTGAGTATGAATCTCTTGAAGAACCTATTGTACTTTATAAAGAGAAAGAATATTACACTACACAAGGTTGTAGAATTTATTATTTGCGCAGACCAGAAATGGAAACTGCTGCTGAAAAGTTAGAGTTCTTGCACATTTCTAAAATTCAAGAATTACAATTTGAACGGATATTCCCTGATAAAAATAACAATTGGATAAATCTGACTGATAATGATTGGGAGAGTTTGTTGACTTTAAGTAACAAGGAAATTAAATTAGGGAAAAAGAATAATGGATTATTTAAATCTTTCTCAACAGGTATTTTAAGTTCTCGAGACGAATTCGCCTATGACTTTAATTTGAAGAATTTAAAGGATAAGACTGCACAATTTGGTTCATTCTATAGGGGTGATTTAGAAAAATGGAGAAAGTCAAACAAATCAAAAATAGTTATAGAGAAATTACAAAAGGAAAGTAATATTAGTTGGAGTGATAGTGTTAGGAATGCAATAAAAAAAATTGCTGATTTCAAGATTTCGAAGCAAGATTTACGAGAAGCACTGTATAGACCTTTTACTAAGAAATATGTTTGCTTTAATTCGATAATCTGTAATACACTATCCAATCAACCAGAATATTTTTTTGATGCTCAAGCTGAGAATAAATTAATTTGGATTACTATTCATGACCAAGTCCCGTTTGCAGCAGGTGCATCATCAATGATTATTGACCATGGAATTGGTTCTCGTATATCACAATGTTTCCCTTTACTCCGCTACACCGAAAAAGGCGAACGCATAGAAAACATAACCGATTGGGGTCTTGAACAATTTGTAAATCATTATCTCGTTGCCCGTCATGCTGAACTTGTTTCAGCATCTCCCGCTCCGAAGAAAAAGACTTTAAAACAAGTTCAGGGTGACACCGTGCAAAAGAAGACCATTACCAAAGAAGATATTTTCCACTACACTTATGCAGTGTTACACAACCCTGCTTATCGCAAAAAATATGAATTGAATTTAAAGCGCGAGTTTCCTCGCATTCCTTTTTATGATGATTTTTTTAAATGGGCTGCATGGGGTAAACAGTTAATGGATTTGCACATCAATTATGAAACTGCAAAACCATTTCCGTTAAAAGAAATAACAAGCGCAACAAAAGCAGAACATAAAGTAAAAGTAAAAGAGCTGTTTGCAGTTGCACAAGAACCTGAACCCTTGTATGGCAAGCAAGCAAAAATAAAAGTAAAGCTGAAAGCCGATAAAGATGCAGGCGTAATAGAAATAGATGAACTCACTGCCTTACATGGAATACCAAAAGAAGCATGGCAATATAAACTCGGCAACCGCAGTGCCTTAGAATGGGTATTAGACCAATACAAAGAAAAGAAACCCACCGACCCAACTATCGCAGAAAAATTTAATACTTATCGCTTTGCCGATTATAAAGATAAGGTGATTGATTTATTAAAAAGGGTTTGTACTGTTAGTGTAGAGACGCAGAGGATTATTAAGGAGATGGAAAAATTATTTTAATTGCAACAAGCTCATTCAAGGCTAGTAACCGATGACAAAGTTTACGAATCCATTTCTTTTGATTTTTCTTCCAAATATTTAACAAAGAAATCATAAGCATCTTCTCCTGGTATTTTTATTTCATAATCTTCTGGATGCGCAATTGTAATCTCTTCGGCTGAAAGAATTTTATAGTGAAAAGCATCAAGTTCTTCATAAACATCTTTCTTAAGAATCAGGTCTATTTTTTCTTCTATATCTTCTATTGTATCAGAGGTGCGTATGAGAATGCCGCCTACATCAAACCAAAAATCATCTGGGTAAAAGACTTCACCAAGCAATGTTGTGAAATAAGGCATACCAATTCTATAACCCATGAATTTATCTTCCTGAATGAATAAATCACGTTCCATTTTCATTTTATTTTATTTGCAGCAAGTATAAAAATTTAAGTTTTATTTTTCTGTAGGTGATTTATAAATGCACCCTGCTGTAAGAGAGTACCTTTTGTCGCTGTGGTAAGGTGCCTCACTCCCCCCGATTTAGGAGAGTGTCCTGCCTCGCTTTGCTAAAGGCTCCTGCCTTAACCGGTTTTGAAGTGCTCCCGCTCTGGTGAAGCTTGTTCCGCTCTTACAGAGTTAATCCTGATAAGTGGGTTTGCGAAGACGCTAACGGTTGATAAAAAAAATCGTTTTTATTATTTTACATATCTAACAAAAAACGACAGGCGCGAGAATAAAAAGAATGATCAATCCCGCCTGGGATATAACAGATAACGGGTTGGCAAAATTTATTGTAAGCCCGTAATTGAAATGCCTTGTTGGAGGAAACAAACGCTTATCTCCCGGGTTATGAT
>JBDTRM010000239.1:0-4215 GCA_039931675.1 Bacteroidia bacterium
ATACAATTCTTGACCGTACCGAAATTTTATTCGGTCCATCATCCACCATATACGGTAGCGATGCGCTTGGTGGCGTAGTTCATTTCTATACTAAGAAACCGCTTTTTGCTTCAGAGGGAGAAAATTTAAATATAAAAGTAAATGCAGCTACCCGTTATGGAAGTGCCGACAATGAAGTTATGGGACACGTTGACTTCAATATCGGTTGCAAAAAATTGGCATCTCTAACCTCATTTACTTATTCAATGTTTGATGACTTGAAAGGCGGTACTAATCAAAACCCGTTTTACACAGGCTCTTATGGTGAGCGACCTTATTATCAAACACGCATAGAAGGAAAAGATTCATTGATGAAAAATGCAGACAGGTATTTGCAAGTTGAAAGTGGTTATTCGCAATATGATATTTTAGAAAAACTTGCGTTCAAACAGAATGAACATGTTACACATGGATTGAATATACAGTATAGCAACTCAACCGATGTGCCGCGTTACGACCGCCTTACTGACCCTGCAGGCACAGGTTTGCGATATGCTGAATGGTATTACGGTCCGCAGATGCGCATGTTAACTGCTTATGATTTGAATATTAATAACACAACTTCATTTTTTCAAAACATTCATGCAGGCGTAAATTTTCAGAACATAGAAGAAAGCCGTCATAACCGTTCATTCGGAAGCAAAAATCTTTCTCACCGCATCGAAAAAGTAAATGTAATGGGAGCAAATCTTGATTTGCAACGCATCAGCGGCAAGCATAATATTCGATTGGGTTTAGATGCACAATACAATACTTTGAAGTCAACTGCTAATCGTGAAAATATTGAAACGGGTGAAGAAACTCCGCTTGATACGCGCTATCCTGATGGTGATAACACCATGATGAGTACAGCGATTTATTTCTCGCACACTATGCAAATAAATAATGAACTTACATTAACTGATGGATTGCGTGTTGGTTATATTTCATTACATTCTACATTAGTTGATACTGCGCTGTTGTTTCATCTGCCATATACCACTACCGACCAAAGCTATCCTGTTGCATCAGGAAGCATTGGTTTAATCAGCAGTCCTTCTGATGATGTAAAATTATCTGCATTGATATCTACAGGTTATCGCGCCCCTAACTTAGACGACCTTAGTAAAATATTTGAATCAGCACCTGGCGATGTTATTGTTCCAAACGAAGATTTGAAACCTGAAAAAACTGTGAATACAGAAATCGGGATTGCCAAAATTTTTAATGAAAAAGCCATTTGGGAAAATACGGTTTACTATACTCATATTTATGATGCAATAGTTACTGATGTCTATAAGTATAATGGACAGGATTCTATTTTATACGATGGCACATTGAGCCAGGTTTATGCAAATCAGAATAAACGGAGGGCTTACATCTACGGGTTTTCATCAACAATAAAATCGCAATGCACAGAAAATCTTTTGCTATCATTTACGATGAATTATACTTATGGAAGAATTAAAACCGATACCAGCGATGCGCCACTCGACCACATTTCGCCATTCATGATGCGACTGCAATTGAACTACACGAAAAATAAATTCAGCTCCGATTTTTTTGTGAATTATAATGGATGGAAAAAACTGAAAGATTATAATCTCGGTGGCGAAGACAATGAACAATATGCAACACCCGATGGAATGCCTGCATGGTTTACGCTTAACCTGCGTGTTGGCTACCAGGTAATTAAACAAGTAAAAATTCAGGCGGGTGTTGACAATATTCTCGATACACAATACCGTACATTTTCATCAGGCATTAATGCACCTGGTCGAAATGTGTTTGTTGCATTGAGAGCTTCGTTTTAATTTTTTGTTGCTGTGATAAACTTTCGGAAAGTTGAAGGAACTTTCCGAAAGTTATTTGTTATACACAATAGTATTTGCAAGCGCGCAGCCTGTAACAGTGAACTTCGGTTTGCTCTAAAAACCTGTTCTTAAACTTTGACGAACTGAAAAAACTTTGCCAAAGTACCTTACCAATCCTTCAAGTGCTGTTAAATGTGTCCACCAGCTTCAACAAAGTGAAAAAACTTTGTTGAAGTTCTCCGTGAATAGGTTTAGTTGAATAAAGCAAGAATTAGATTATGTTTGTTTCATACAATTAGATTTTATATTCATTTAATTATGGGACTTAGTTCAAATACAATTCTTCACACGACAGACAAAAAAGGACTTTGCGGCATATTGAAAGAGTTAAATTTCAGACTTAAATACTGTAATGAAATGGTTTTAGCTGGTGGAAATAATTTAAATACTGCATTTCCTATGGTGTCGTTTTCAGACTTTCCAGTTTCAGAGTTAAAATACAGAGATTCATACGGACGATATGGAATTGGGTTGAAAAAAGCTTGGGCAAGAACTAATAAGCTCAACCCTGTACTTTATGTAGAAAAAAAATCCTTATTAATATCCTACTATTACAAACAATTTAAGTCAATAGATTTAAAAGAAAACCGAATAGACAATGATTGGAGAGACACAGTTTTCCATATCCTTAGTTACATGAAAAACTATCAAGGAAATCTGAAAATTGAAAGATTAAAAATTAATAAAAAAAACTATCGTTTTTCAGATGAAAGAGAATGGAGATATGTGCCTTCAAAAGAAGTGTTAAAAAAACACAACATACCTTCTTTTTATGAAGGGGAATATTATTCAAAGAATAAGATTAGATGTAATCAGAAATTGTTGCCATTGAAGCTTCCATTTTCTATAAAAGACATAAATTACATTATAGTTAACAGAGAAAACGAAATCGAAGAATTCATAAATTACATAACCGAATATCATAAAGGTTTGACTTCGGTTGAAAGTCATAGCCTCTGTTCGAGAATAATTTCAATGACAAGGATAAAGTATGACTTTTAGGGGATAACATTTTATTTATACGAAGAAAATAATTTTTTAATAAGAATAAATTTATGCTCAGAACCATTGAGGAACTTTCAAAAGATAAATTTTTAGCTGTTTTTAATAATGGCGAGTATTTGTTATTTGACACTAAACAAGAAGCACTCAAATCGAATTCAAAAGCAAAGTTTCTATTGCATCGGATTTTAATGGATAAAAAAGATAATGATATTAGTGCATATAGTGCCCATACAATTTTAATAGCATATAAATTTTTTAACCCGAAAAATGAAAACACTTATTACAAATTAGGAAAAATAAAATGTGTTGAACTAATAGGATATGAGGAGTTTTGGAAACCAAAACAGACGTATGGCATTGGCTCAACATTGCAAGCAAAGTTTTTAGATTCCGAAGGCAATCTTGAAAAAATTAAAATTAGTTGCATGAATACTTTACAAACATTCCCAAAGCTAATTTCTTTCATGAATTCCTTATCTGAAATTAATAACTTACAAATTGCAAAAATGATGGGGTTCTTTGATAAGGACTTAAAATTGAAATAAAAAACCAAACCATACCTTATTTGATTTAGCGAAAAGTAATGATTACCTCAAATTTTTTAAGGATGCATCTCCAACCCAGTCTTCCACGCATAAATCAAAAACACAATCCCGATAATAATCCTGTAATACCCAAAAGCTTTAAAACCATGTTTGGTTAAAAATGCAACGAAAGCTTTTACTGCAATAAGCGCAACCACAAAAGCTACTGCCGCACCGAATAAAAGTAATTGGATATTATCTGTTGTGATTAAATCTTTGTTCTCCCATAAATCTTTTGCCGATGCTGCAAACATTGTTGGTATAGCCAACAGGAAAGAAAACTCTGCCGCCTGTTTCCTGTCAAAGCCTGAAAAAATTCCACCAAAAATAGTTGCTGCGGAACGGCTTACTCCGGGTATCATTGAAATGCATTGTATCGCTCCAACCTTTGCAGCATTGAGTAAACTTATATCTTCAGTATTGGTGTAAATTGATTTTTTATTTTCACTCCACTTATCTAATAAAATTAAAATCACTCCGCCAACAATCAGCGAAACACTTACCACATAAGGATTAAACAAGTGTGCTTTAATGGTTTTATAGGCAAGCAGTCCGACAATTGCTGTTGGAAGAAATGCAACAAATAATTTGATATAAATATTTATCCCTGTGAAAAAGCGCTTTATATAAAGCACCAAAACGGAAAGTATTGCGCCCAACTGAATTACAATTTCAAATGTATCAGCAAATTGTTTGTCCTTAATATCCATCAGCGATGAAGCCAATATCATGTG
>JBDTRM010000240.1:0-60552 GCA_039931675.1 Bacteroidia bacterium
TTTGAGGCAATGCCTCAAATCCTGCCCACTCTCTCCACCCCAACACAAGTTACTATTGTCATTCCGAACGTAGTGAGGAATCTCATCGGGCTTAAAACCCTACAATTACTGAAAGATTATGCTTAACTAAATGACATTACCCTAAGGGTGCAAACCACTAACGGTTCTGATAAATTTACGATTAAAAAAAGGTTGGTAAATTAAATTGCCAACCCTTTACGTTTAACGCCTATAGCGTAAATGTTACTTATTCAATACCGCTTCTATATCGGGCAAAAAGTAATTCTCACTTTTCATTATTTTACCATCTTCACGATAGATTGGTTTCCCTTCGTTATCTAACTTACTCATATTGCTTCGGTGTATCTCATTAAAAACTTCAGCAATTTTATGTTGCAATCCATGCGCTACAATTGTTCCGCAAAGGATATAAAGCTTATCCCCTAATGCATCAGCTATTAGTTTTAAATCACCATTCTGCGCGGCTTCTAAATACTCCTCATTCTCTTCCTTCATTAAGTTATAACGCAAATTAATAATGCGTTCGCTCAATTGGTTTTGCGGAGTTTCATGATATTCAAGCCCGAATACATGATGAAATTCTTTTACTTTATTTATGGTTTCGAGAAGTGTTTGCATGTTTTGATTTACGATTTACGTCCCGATATTTCGGGATGATTTACAATTTAATTTATAATTTCAGGTTTTTATTGAATTGCTCAAGGCTTAAAGCCCAAAGCATTTTAATTTCATGAATGCAAAAATGTTACAAAACTTTTTAAAACAAAGTAAAAAATGATTTTATATTTTTACCGTCAAATATAACCACGATGAAAAAGTTTCTTATTACATTAATGTTCTTTACGGCAACCATGTTTGCTAAATCACAAGCGCAAGTAATTATTCAAAATGAAGTTGACACAAGTTCATTCGGAAAAGCTTCTGATAAGATATATAAATTTGAATTGCGAATGCCCGCGCAATGCATTGACAAACTCATTTATCAAAAAACAGGTGACAAGGTGGATTATGAACTTTCTGAAGATGGAGAAACTGTTTACATAAAAAACTTTAAACTTGGTTCAGGTTTAAGTGTGGAGTGTACTTACAAGAATGGAAGTCGTGATGCTTTTAATAAAACACCCTGCTCACTTGAATTGGTGGTGCCGTTGTAAATTTTATCAACTTGCGCTTTAGTTTATAAACGCATGTATTACTCTCACCTTATCACTATACAACAACTTGTTGCAACTTATAATCAACAACAACCGTTGCCGCTTTTTTTAAAATCATTTTTTAAAGTCAACAAAAAATACGGCTCACGCGACAGGAAGACAATAACTCATCACATTTATAATTATTACCGCTTAGGTAATGCATTGCCTAAACTTGAGTTTCGCGAAAGACTTGCAGTTGCAACATATTTAACCGATAACGATAATATTAATTTAAGCGAAAGTGTCCCAAATCAATTCATAAACTCACCAGATATTGATGAAAGGATTTCAGCAATAAAAAAGTTGTTTCCTGAATTTACTCTTGAATCAATTTTTCCATTTGCCGATGAACTGAGCCATGTTGTTGATACAATAGCTTTCATTAAATCAATATTGTCAAGACCAAAAGTATTTATCCGCATCCGAAAAGGATTTGAAGAAAAAGTAAAATCTGATTTTACAAAATCAGGATTTGTGTTTGAAGAATTGAATGAAAACACTTTTTCATTTGAACAGGAAATAAAAATTACTGAATCAAAAAGTTTTGAAAATGGCTGGTTTGAAATCCAGGATTTATCATCACAACAAACAGGCGATTTCTTTGAAGGAAAAGAAAATGAACATTGGTGGGATTGCTGTGCAGGCGCTGGTGGTAAGAGTTTATTATTTAAAGATAAATTTCCTGAAACCAATTTATTGATAAGTGATGAGCGAGAAAATATTTTGAAAAATGCAGTTGAAAGATTAAAAAAAGCCGGAGCAAAAAACTTTGAAATAAAAACTATTGACTTGAGTACAATTGCAAATCAGGAACAGATTGCTTTCCCGCAAAAACGGGACAGGCTGTTCCTCGCTATGAGGTTAAACCATGAAACAAAAACTTCAAACCGCTTTGACGGAATCATAGTTGATGCGCCTTGCAGCGGTTCGGGGACATGGGCACGTACACCTGAAAACATTTCATTCTTCAAAAAAGAAATGATTGATGAGTTTCAATCAAAACAAATAAGCATTGTTGAAAATGTAATTGGTTTTTCAAAACCGGGAGGCCAATTAATTTACATCACATGCTCAGCATTTAAAAAAGAAAATGAAGATGTAACTCAACATCTTTTAAAAGCAGGAAATTTGAAATTGGTAAAAGAAAAATTGTTTGAAGGTTACCGGCAATCTGCAGACACCATGTATGCAGCACTTTTTATAAAGTCTAACTAAACTTCGTATAGTCTTAATGACTCAACACAGCTTTTAATTCCCTCAGTGCTTTTGAATTATCAGGATTATTAACCTGGAGTTTTAAAAATTCTTTTTCTCTTTTGGTTAAGTGCCAGTTAAGCGAAACCTTTTCGTGCGATTCGGGTAATTCGAAATTTATAAAATTAATGTTGCCCTTAAAATTCGCCCGCACCGCTTCAATGTAAGCATCGTTGCTGTAATCCTGCATCAGCAAAAAATTGCCTGATACATTTCTGAAAGGTGTGGCAAGCTTATCATAAAATGTTTTCGCACTGGTATCGTAAATGTGTGATTTCTTATAAGTGTCGCGAATCTGAACCACCACAACCCCGCTTGTGTTATTATAAATCCAATCTTTAAACACATCAAGAAAACGCATAGAATTCATCAAACCAAAATTATCACGAATGCCTGCATCCATTGCTTCGATAACAGGTTCGCTGGGAAAAGAGGTAACAGGTGATATCCATGGAAATGCCGAGTTTACTCTTAACGCACTTGTAAATTGCAAATTCATTGCGTCCTGATCAGCAAAAAATCTTGTAAATTCAATGCCGTTAACAAGTCCTGATGAATCGGGATAATCGCGTGATGTGTTTTGAAGCATGTAACTTATTTTCTGCGGAGAGATAAACATTGCCCGGCCATCATTGATAATAGTAGGCGTTATAAAAACCATTGGTATCATTGCCTCCTTTTCGGGTTGTTTATAATAGACCAATCGCTTGTTCAGCACATTATTCAGGTTAGTGTTTAATTGCGATTCCCATGCATAGCCGCGGTCTTTCATGTACCTGTATTTCCCATCATCAAAACTTTGGAAATTCATAAAAATATCGCTCACCGTTAGTTTAAATGCAATGGCATTCAACATATCCTTGCCAACATTTTTTAAATAAATATTTTTGGAATCGAGGTTAGCGCGTTGCAATGAGTCATTATTTTCGAGGTATAACTGCCTGTAATAACTTGCACTGATTATTCCCCCTGATGATCCCGTTATCAACGGAGTGTAATGCATCAGGTCGCCCGCTAACGCTGAGTCAATAGCTTGCATAGCCCTGAAAGTAAAAACCATTGAACGCACACCGCCCCCGCTAATGTTGAGTAATAGCATCTTAGGTTTTTCTACACCTCGGTCCTGCCATTTCTTTTTCCATTTTTCTAATATCTGAGTTGTAGCATTTACATCCTCATCATACAATTGCTTAGTAGCAAACTTTTCAAGGGTGGGCAAATCAAATGCTTGTTTTGCAGATTTATAATTTAAACCATAAGCTAAGTTGTTCTTGTTGAAAGATTCAAAATGCGATAAATAATTAAGCAATAAAAAAAAGATGATCAGAAAACTTGTAGCCCAGTTTTTAAGATAATACCTTACCACACCTGTGAGCATTACAAACAAAGTAAAAAGCAACAGGATGCTTGCACCGGCAGGAATTTTGAAAAAATTTACATCGCTTAACAAACCTAATGAAAAGAACACGAGGAAAATAACCATCTCAAACACTGCTGCATTTAAGTGATTCTGTTTAAAAACAGAAAGTACCTTTTCCTGTTCATAATGAGATACATCACGTACAACCTTAACCTTTGTAAACGATGATAAATAAGATTCCACATGCCAGGCTGCCGGATAATGAGAATAGTCGTAATTCAATTTTCGTTCGCGAAAAGAGTAAACAAGAGGTTTTCGTTCCACATCATCATCACCGGTTTTAACCATAAACATTTTATACATGTCTTTATTGATGACCAGAAAATACCTGAAAACCAAGAAGGCAACAATTGTATATCCCAAGAAAAAACAAACAATAAAGAATGCAACCTGCTGCAGCGACCTTAATTCTTCGAAGTACTGAAACTGAACCAACTCAAACATATAAACAGCCAGAAATAAAACAACGAGAATAAAATTATTAATGCAGTATTTATAAAATGTTCGTGATAGCGTGGCGAGAAAGGGAAAATGATGCGCATTGAGCAGGAAGCTCGAAATATTAAAAGCCATAACAAAAGTGGCAAACGTAAGTCCCATTATAAAAAAAGACCAGCCGCTAACGCGTCCCATGTACTCAGGATCGAGAAAAAGATAAGGAAGTCCATACCTGTTTAATAAATTTCGTGTAACAATACAAAACAACAGGATCCAGTAAATAAACTGCAACTGATTCTTTTTAATGTTAAGAATCAATAACTGAACAGGAAATGAAAAAATTAACCGGTGGAGGAATACGGTAAGCCAACTCATAAAATCAAAGAAAATTAAAAAAGCGTTTTTTGCTTAATCTATGTTTAGATAACAAGTAAATTTACTACAAATAAACCGGACTTCATAATTTGAAACAAAAAACAAAATGATTTTAAAATAGATTCATCTGAAACCAAAGTTGCAGACTACAAATATTTCTCAGTCAATTTCATTGCCTGTAGTTCTTCTTTTGATTTAGGCATTGTGCCGAAAACATGATCCCAAAGCGGCATTGATACTGCAAAGGCTGAATCATTTCGCCCGTAGTGATGAACACTATGATGATGCCATAAAATTTTTAAAAAGTTTTTAGGTGTGCGGTAGCGATGCACAGCATAGTGAATCCATAAGTAAACGCAATAGCCTTCAATAAAACCTGCGAAGAAAGAAAAATGAAAATCACCCATTGTAAACCGAAAAATAAAATAGAAAAATGCTGCAAGAAAAACTGAAATAACAGGCGGCATTACCAAACGGTCTTTATCTTTCGGAAACTCATGATGCACACCATGTATGTTATATTGAATTTTTTTCTCCTTTTCTGTTTCTGCATTAAAATGAAAAAGAAAACGGTGTATGCAATATTCAACGAATGAAAAGAAAAACATTCCAATACAATACAGTACAACTGCATTATACCAAACCACTTTTTGATTAATAAATGAATAGGAAATAGAAATTACAGATATGATGGAATAAAGAATGACAGGTGTAAGGAAATGCGTGCGGGTTAAACTTTCTACAATAGGATTTGCCGACATTCTCCTTGTGCCGGCATTATAAACGCTTGTATCCTGCTTTACGTGGTTCATAGTAATAACGATTGCTTGGTTGCAAATTTATAAATTGATATTTGAATTATGCAAACTAACATTCAAATAAAAAGTAAGATTTTAAACATACTTTTAAGCAGGATGGAACAGGTGGCTTATTAATTGGTTAGTTTTCAGTTTACTTGGTTACAACATATCCAATCAACCTGTAAATCAATTTTGCCAATGTATATTCTGATAAAATAGTTCCTTTCATGGGAGCACATTCAACAACATCAAATCCGATAACGTTTTTCTTTTCAATAACTTTTTTCAAAAACGAAAGTGTTTCTTCCCAAAACAAACCACGAGGTTCCGCAGTACCAACTGCCGGCATTATTGAAGGATCGAAACCATCTGCATCAATAGTTAAATAAACATTTTCGCCAAGTGCCGCTATTGCTTTATCCATCCACTTTGCATCGGTTCTGATGTTATGTGCATAAAAAGTAGTGATGTTTTTTGATTTCTTAATCAGTTGTGCTTCCTCAATGCATTGTGCCCGAATTCCGATTTGCACTAAGTTATGCCCGTCATCATGCACGCGTTTCATTACACTTGCATGTGAATAAACATTATCGTGATAAGATTCACGCAAATCGCTATGCGCATCAATTTGAAGCACAGAAATGTTTTTATATTTCCTCGCATGTGCGCGCACAAAACCAAGCGTTACTGTATGTTCAGCGCCAAGCGACACTACAAACTTACCATCACTAACTAACTTTGCAGTTTCTTTTTCTATTAACTCAATCGCTTTTGCATCAACATCCTTCTTACCCAACTTAATTGCCGGTAAAGTCGCAATGCCACACTTGCGATAAGTTTCTAAGTCTAATTCCTCATCATACAACTCCACGTATTGCGAAGCATTAATTATAGAAGCAGGACCTTTATCACTTCCAGCTAAGTACGATGAAGTATATTCATAAGGCGCAGATTGAATTACGAATTTTGATTTTTCGTAACTGTATAATTCTTTCTCAACAATGCCAAGAAAATTTGATTTTGTTCCTAATACTTTCATTTAAAACCGATTAATTTGATTAAACTTGATCACACCGATTTCTGTAACCCTTAATAGGCTAAACCTATTGGCCGAAATAAAATCAGTGTAATCAATTTAAAATCGGTGCAATCGGTGTTAATTATTTTAAAACCTCTCCCACCAAATCAGCAGCTTCCTTCAACTGAATAGCAGAATAAACTTTCAACCCTGATTCATCAATAATCGTTTTGGCTTCGGCTGCATTGGTTCCCTGAAGGCGAATAATGATCGGAATTTTTATCTCTCCTATATTTTTGTAAGCATCTACAATTCCCTGCGCCACACGGTCGCAACGAACTATGCCACCAAAAATATTTACAAGTATTGCTTTTACATGAGGGTCTTTAAGAATAATGCGGAATGCACGTTCAACACGTGCTGCATTGGCTGTTCCACCTACATCCAAAAAGTTAGCAGGCTCACCACCGGCTAATTTTATAATATCCATAGTTGCCATTGCAAGTCCTGCACCGTTAACCATACAGCCCACGTTACCATCTAACTTCACATAATTCAATTCATGCTCACTTGCTTCCACTTCAGTCGGATCTTCTTCCGTTTTATCGCGCATTGCAGCGTAAACAGGCTGACGATATAAAGCATTATCATCAATATTTACCTTGCTGTCAACAGCAATAATTTTATCATCAGTTGTTTTAAAGAGCGGGTTTATTTCAAACATCGAAGCATCACTACCTTCATAAGCTTTATAAAGTCCGGTTACAAATTTCACCATCTCCTTAAAAGCATTGCCGCTCAAACCAAGATTAAAAGCAATCTTACGCGCCTGGAAAGGTTGCAATCCAACTTTAGGATCAATTTCTTCTTTAAATATTTTTTCAGGAGTATCGCGCGCCACATCTTCAATGCTCATTCCGCCTTCGGTAGAATACATAATTATATTGCGATTGGCAGCGCGATTCAGCAACACGCTCATGTAATATTCTTTATGCGCGTTGGGTCCGGGATAATAAACATCCTGCGCTATCAAAACTTTATTCACCCGCTTTCCCGCGTCACCGGTTTGAGCAGTAACCAAAACATTGCCCAATATGTTTTTCGAAATACTTGCCACCTCATCAAGTGATTTTGCAAGCATAACACCACTCTGCTCAGTGCCCATAATTGTTCCTTTACCTCGACCACCAGCATGTATCTGCGATTTCACAACCCACCATCCTGTACCGGTTTGCTTTTGCAATTCTTTAGCAGCCTCAACAGCCTGTTCGGGCGTTTCTGCTACAATACCTTCCTGTATTGCAACTCCATAAGTTTTTAAAATCTGTTTGCCCTGGTATTCGTGTAAGTTCATTTATGCTTTTTTTTAAAGTCGCGCAAAAGTAGATTTTTTGAAATCAAATGCAACTCACCCGAAACACGCAATTATTCAAAATTATTTCCAATCATTGTTCTATAATAATATGAGGCAGCTACTACTAATATTTTTTGCATTAACTCTTTTATCGTGTTCAACACATAAGAGACCTGGTAAGAATGAAACATTTCATTTTTTTACATTCCGAGACAAAATTGATTGGACAAAATATGATAGAAGTATCTCTGATAATGACAAAGAACTTTATGCTCAAAAAATCAAAGATCAATTTTCCTATTTCTTTAACGAACAGGCAATCACCGGAGAGGGGCACACTTTAAAAGACTTCATAAACAAGTTGCATTTTATAGACTTAAACGGGGATAAAAATTTAGACATCATTTATGAGGGATGGAGTGGATCTGAATCGGACAACACTCAAATATTCATTAATAAAAATGGACATATCACAAAAGTTTTTGAAGCATTTCAATATATAGAGTCACTTGACTTTGACAAAAATGAAAAACTTATTTCATTTACTATTCTTGACTTTGGTTGTTGTGCTGAATATATTGAATATGAGACTAAGTTTTCTGTAACTGACAATTTCGAAACATCAATTTTATTGCAGAGAGCAAAGCCTTCTTTTACAACACCTCCTCAAGTACTTTTTTCAGAACCAGTAAAATTTACTACTATTAGTGATGAATACACTCTTCGTTCGTCACCGATTATTGATGACACTTCAACTGTGATTTATGACGCTCCGAATAAAGGGAATGCGATTGCAAAATTTTCAAAAAATTCTTCAGGACAGGCCTGGGCTGAACAAAAAGATAACACAGGCAGAACCTGGTGGTTAGTAGAAATGAATCCCATTGAAAAATTAAGTTATAATCTTGTTTACTATAAAGATACAATACCACCAAGAGAAATAGGATGGATGAGCAAAAGATACTTAGGTTCTGGGAAGGAATAACTAACTAATGAGTTTCGCTCTTAAAATTATTTACAAACTTGAGCCCCCATTTCGCAACATCTCATGAAAAAAATAATCTTTCTTCTTACCTTTTTAATAAGCTGCACTTCCTCACCCCAAATAAAAAAGGATGAAACATTATTTAAAATCCAATTGAAAGATTTACAAGGCAACGAAATTTCTTTTTCAACTTTAGTTCAATCAAAATTAACAGTTGTTATTTTTCTCTCTCCGCAATGTCCCATTTGTCAAGGCTACTCAATTACCCTGAAAAACTTATGGCAAGAGTTTGCAAAACGCGATGTGCATTTTACAGGAATAATTCCGGGTGCTGATTTCACAAAAGCAGATATTGAAAATTATCATCAATCATATAAAATATCCTTTGAATTATTGATAGATAAACAAAAAGAATTAACGCATTACCTACATGCAACTGTAACTCCACAATGTTTTGTAATAGACAGCAACGGAAAAATCCTTTACAGCGGAAAGATTGATGATTATGCAGTAGCTCCGGGAGTTACCAAACAACAGGTTACACAACATTATTTAAGCGATGCGCTTACTTCAATACTTGAAAATAAAAAAGTAGCAATAATAAAAACTGAGGCCGCAGGGTGTTTTATAGAACGTTAGGAATTCAGTTATTGCAGACAAATAATACTAATGAAAAACAATTTGGGAGTCTAATGCCCTGTTGAGCGAAGCGAAACATCTTTCTTAATATGATGTACCTCCTACACCTGTAGAAAGTTCCTTCACTTCGTTCAGGATGACAGAACCCGGGGACGCAACAACGGGGATCACTTATTTTAAAAAATGAATTGAAAATATGATTCAAAAATATTTCAAATCCTTTTTCTCCCCATTGGGCTTGGGGGCTTTTTTTCTTTTCAACTCTTGCTCTCACAAACCAATCCCAACCTTCGTTGATGTTGCTCCAATCATTTACAAAAACTGTTCATCATGTCATCGTCCCGGGCAAAGCGGGCCATTTTCATTGCTTACTTATAATGATTGTAAAAAGAATGCGCTAACTATTAAATATACCACCGAAAGTAAATTCATGCCTCCCTGGCCCGCTGATCCCACTTATCAAAATTACATCGGTGAGAAATTTATAAGCGATGATGAAATAAAATTATTAAGCGATTGGGTTGAAGCAGGTACACCGTTAGGTGATTCAACAAAGATTCCTCCGTTGCCTGAATATCCTGAAGCGTCTTCAATCGGCAAGCCTGATTTAACGCTTCGTGCGCAACCATTTTTAATACATGGCGACAATCATGAAAAATTTATCATGATGAAAATTCCATATCAAATTGCACAGGACACTTTTATACGTGCCATTGAATATGTGCCGGGAAATAAAAAGTTAGTTCATCATGTTAACGGGCATTTGTTATTGTATAAAGAAAATCAAATTCAAAATTTATACAAGCCGCCTTTCGCAATTGATCGTGATACTGCTTATGAAATTGCAGAGTCATTTCACAACCTGAATTTATATGGCAAGGATGGAAGTGAACCAGAGTTTATTGGAAGCGTTACCAATTATCTTCCCGGCATGGAAACCATGATTTATCCTGATGGCATTGGCGGTTTTAAAATGACAAAGCACGGTGCATTGCTGCTTCGCGATATTCACTTTGGCGCAACTTCAATTGACCAATGGGATTCATCATACTTTAATGTATTCTTCTCTCCTACTCCACCTATACGTCCAACAATGGAAAAACAATTAGGCACGCTTGGCATTTCACCAATTGAACCTCCATTGATTATTCCTCCAAATAAAATTACAAGCTACAAAACAAAAGCTATTGTGCCGGTTGATATTTCCTTGCTCACAATAAATCCGCACATGCACCTGATCGGTAAATCATTTTTGGCTTATGCTGTTACTCCCAATAACGATACGATACATTTAGTACGTATTAATAAATGGGATTTTCGCTGGCAATATTTTTACATGTTTAAAAAAATGTTGAAGATACCTGCTGGCACAACTATTTATGTTGAGGGAGTTTATGACAACACCGATAAAAATCCCAACAATCCTTTCTATCCGCCTCGCACCATTCGCGAACCAATTGGTGGCAACATGAAAACAACTGATGAAATGTTTCAATTGATAATGACTTATCTTCCTTATCAAAAAGGTGACGAAAATATTTCGCTTGAGAATGGAAATAAATGATCAGAGTGTTGTCATCCTGATCCCGATTTTTCGGGAGAAGAAGCTTTCTAAGGAGGTAGTAAGTGCTCCACTTGAAGAAAGATGTTTCGCTTCACTCAACAGGACAGCACAGCGAGGTTTTAAACATGTTTTAGACTAATCAATTGAAAATAATAAATTCCTTTGCAAAAATTATCAATTCATATTCAAATGACAAAACCACATAAGCAAATTTCAATCGCCAATTGCCAATTGCTAATTGCCATTTTATTTTTACTCCTCTCCTCTTGCAACAATAAAAAAGCTGATGCTGTTTATTACAATGGCTTGGTTTATACTGTTGACAGTACTTTCAAAACAGTTGAAGCATTTGCAGTTAAGGATGGAAAAATAATTGCCACCGGAAGTAAAGAAGAAATTTTAAAGTATGATGCTAAAGAGCAAATTGATTTAAAAGGCAAATTTGTTTACCCGGGTTTCATTGATGCGCATTGTCACTTTTATGGTTACGGAGTTGATTTAAAAAAAATAAATTTAACGGGAACAAAATCTTTTGCTGATGTTATTGATACTGTTATAAAATACAAAGACAAAAAATTTTCAGGATGGATTTTCGGTCGCGGTTGGGATCAGAACGATTGGGAGGTGAAACAATATCCTGATAAAACACAATTGGATTCACTGTTTCCTGATGTGCCTGTTTTTTTAATGCGTATTGATGGTCATGCTGCATTGGTCAATCAAAAAGCAATTGACATTGCAAAGCTTTCTGACACATCATCAATTATTGGTGGTGAGTTTGAGAAAGCAAACGCAAAACTTACAGGATTATTAATTGACAATGCTGTTGACCTTGTTAAAGATTTAATTCCATTGCCATCACGCGAAAACGAAATTGAAGCGTTGCTTAATGCACAAAAAAATTGTTTTGCAGTTGGCTTGACAACCATTGACGATGCAGGATTAGAATATCAAAACATCTTATTGATTGATTCATTGCAAAAACTCGATCAATTGAAGATGCGTTATTATGCTATGATTACCTACAATGATTCTAATAAAAACTATTTCTATAAGACCGGAAAAATAAAAACCGACCGGTTAAATGTTTGCTCATTTAAATTGTATGGTGATGGAGCACTTGGTTCGCGAGGCGCATGTTTGTTGGAAGATTATGCTGACATGAAAGGTCATCGCGGATTTTTATTACATCCATTAGATAGTTTTCAAATCATTGCTGATGATGTTGCCAAACATGATTTTCAATTATGCACACACGCAATTGGTGATTCAGCAAACCGGTTAATGCTTAACGTTTATGGCAAGGCGTTAGCCGGAAATGATTTGCGCTGGCGAATTGAACATGCACAGGTAGTTAATGAAAATGATTTTGCATTGTTTGGCAAATACAAAGTGATTCCTTCTGTTCAGCCCACACATGCAACGAGCGATATGTACTGGGCTGATGTACGTTTGGGCAAAGAGCGCATTAAGGGCGCTTATGCATATAAGCAACTGATGAAAAGTTATAGCATGATTGCAGCAGGAAGTGATTTCCCGGTTGAAGATATAAACCCGCTTTATGGTTTTTATGCAGCAGTAGTTCGCAGAGACAAGCAGAATTATCCCGACTTCGGTTTTCAAACTGAAAATGCAATTTCAAGAATTGAAGCTTTAAAAGCAATGACGATATGGGCTGCATACTCCAACTTTGAAGAAAAAGAAAAAGGCTCTTTAGAACCAGGCAAGTTTGCCGACTTTGTAATTCTCGAAAATGATTTAATGACTTCGCCACCTGCAAGCCTTTGGCAGATAAAGGTTTTAGCTACTTACATAAACGGAGAAAAAATTTATACCAAAGATTAAGTATGTCGGGATAGCATCCCGACCCTAAAGACGAATTAATTTTTTTTCCGATTGTATGGAATAACTTTCAAGCATTCATCGTTAGATAAATTTAAACTCCAAAAACTTTTAATCTCATGAAAAAATTATTTCTCTACATCGTTATCACAACAATTTCATTGCGAAGTTTTTCACAATCTGAAAAGTTGATTAAACAAACTACAATAAAAGAAGTAAAGATTTATCTTAATGGTGCAATTGTTACACGCACAGCGCAAACCAATGTTGATGCAGGTATAACCAAGTTAGTGATTGATAATCTGTCGCCATATATTAATGCACAAAGTATAAATGTAACAGGTACAGGTGATGTTACTATAGTTGCCGTTTTGCATCAATTAAATTATCTGAACAATTCTGAACCTACACCTGAAGCAAAAAAATTGCAAGACACTTTAGATGATTTAAAAGATCGTATGCAGTTTCTTCAAAACACAAAATATATACTTGACCAGGAAGAGCAGTTGTTGTTAGCTAACAAACAATCGGGTGGTAAAGACGGAACGAATGCTGCAACATTAAACAGTCTTGCCGATGTTTTTATTCAACGATTAACGAAAGTGAAAGAGCAACAGACTTTACAAAATAAAAAAATAAAAACTGCACAGGAAGAAATAAACAGGATTACAAATCAATTGGCGCAACTCAATCAAAAAAATGAAAACGGAACAGGTTCTATCATCATTACAGTTTCTGCAAAGGCACACACAGCAGCCACTTTAGAGGTAAGTTATCTCGTTGCCAATGCTTCATGGACTCCGCTATACGATATTCGCGCAAACGATATTAACTCTCCATTGACATTAGCCTATAAGGCAAACGTTACTCAAAACACCGGTGAAGAATGGAAAGACGTAAAGCTGAAACTATCAACAGGTAATCCCACTTTAAGCGGTGATAAGCCATTATTATATCCGTGGAATTTAGATTTCGTACAACCAGTTGCATGGAAAGGAAACGGAGGTGGTAACGGCTATGCAAATACATCCGGTACTTATACGGTTAATGTTACCGATGCAAATGGAAGTTTAGCAACAGGAAGTGATGTTCAGTTGCTTGCTGATACGATTCAACCTATGGCTTATACCTGGAGTTCATTAACTGCCGATGCAAATCAAAATCAATTAGCAACCGATTTTACTATCGCACTGCCCTACTCTATTCCGAGTGATGGTAAAGAATATTTAGTTGAAGTGCAAAATTATACGCTGAATGCAACTTATAATTATTCAGCAGTTCCAAAAAAGGACAAGGATGTTTTTCTTGCCGCTTATATTAAAGATTGGGAAGATCTGAATCTTGTGGCAGGCAATGCTTCCATTTATTTTCAAAATAGTTATGTGGGTAATACCTACATTAATACACGCAACACCGAAGATTCACTTTTATTTTCGCTGGGACGCGATAAACGAATTGTTGTAACACGTGAAAAGCAAAAAGATTTTAGCAGCAAACAGTTTATGGGAAACAATATTACAAGAACTTATTCATTTGAATTCTCCATAAAAAATACAAAAAAAGATACAGTTGTATTAACGGTTGAAGATCAAATCCCGCTCTCACAAAACAGCAGCATTGAAGTAAAACTTTTAGAAAGTAACGGGGCAATTTACAATGCAGAAAACGGAAATTTAAAGTGGATAATAAATGTAGCTCCGGGTGAAACACAAAAGCGAAAATTTTCTTTTTCGGTTAAATATCCTAAGGGGAAAACTGTTGATGGATTGTAAGAGTTAAGCCCAGCCAGTCATTAACCTTAGCATAATGACATTAATCAAGGGTGCTTGGAATTGACGCTGTAGTGTAAGTTGATTAATACTCTGAAATTATTTATTCACAATAAATTTCTTTGAGAAAAAACTGCCATCGGAATTAACTGTAATAAAGTAAATCCCATTTTCCAATTCTAATTTGAACTTGTATTGATGCATGAATAAGTTGTTCATGAGCTTTGATTGATAGATTGTATTTCCTAATGCATCAACAATCTTAAACTTTAAATTTTCATTTTGAAATTGCCCACTGAGGTCAATTGTAAACGATCCGTCATTCGGATTGGGCACTATTGCCGATTGCCAATTGCCAACTGATGATTGCTTTATTCCCGTAACTGCGATTGTATTTGATGCGGCACCGCAGCCATTGCTATCAGTAATCAAAACATAATACTGTCCCCCGTAAGCAGGAACAAAAAATTCATTTACAGCTCCGGGTATTAATCCGCTATCCACTTCATACCATTGAAAAGTAATTCCCGGTGAAGAAAACAAAGTGTCATTTGATTGTGAAACAACCGGTGCAGCAGGCTGTGGAAATTCATTAATAAAATTATAAAGAATCAGGGTATCACAACCTGAGTTATTGCAAGCAATAAGAGTTACATCAAAGCTGCCGTAAGTATTGTAGCAGATATTGGAAGGGTTTTGCAGTGAGCTTGTCAAACTATCTGCGCCAGGAAAAAACCATTGCCATGAAGTTGGATTATTCATACTCAGATCATAAAAATCAATACAATGCTTATCGCAAAAGGAAGTATCAGGTGAATATAAATTGATGGAAGGAATTCCAGCAGTTGAATCAACACCCACATAAACATCATCAATTAAATACCATGCATAAGAGGCGCCAGGTTTAAGAGATATTGTAGTAACATGAGCACTATCAAAAAAATTTCCAATGGTCATATATTTATAAGCAGAGTCAGCAATAAACGATTCTGAAAAATGATACCAGCCAACAGTGTCGGTTATCACAGTATCAGTATATACCTGGGCAAAATTTAAAGCAGGTAAAGTTACGTTACCCGGAATCTGATAGGTTGTAAAGAGTGCTCCCAGCTTGTTAGAAGCCAAAGAAAAATAAGAGTTGCCCCCAAGATTTGCATAATATGAAACATTATATTTAATACCCG
The DNA here is from genome assembly GCA_039931675.1 of Bacteroidia bacterium. Lineage (GTDB taxonomy): Bacteria > Bacteroidota > Bacteroidia > AKYH767-A > OLB10 > JAEUTH01. The sequence goes on from JBDTRM010000240.1 coordinate 15,860, forward strand.
GAGTTAATGAGTCAAGTAATAACGTTTGAGCATATTCGCGACAATTACCCAAACTATTTGCAGAAGTAATTCCTATGTATGAATTGCCACCATGAGGTATTTGCCATGCAGGACCTACATTAGGTGGGGCATATCCCGGGGTTCCGCAACCATTAAAATAATCGGCCACATTGGTAATGCCGGGACATCCCGGCACCCCTGTCCAGCCAACACAATACCATATCTGGTTATAAGCATTGGTGCATGAAGTGTATGATTCAAAACCGGGATTGTTGACAAGATTGGTTTGAGCGAAAACTCCGGAAAATGCAAATAACATTAAGGAGAAAATCTTTTTCATTCAAAACCGGTTTGATGATTTAAGTCATAAACCTACAAAAACTTTTTGCAATCAATGCCTTTTATTTGAAAATGAAATCGTCATACTTTAATCAAGCCGATTCAGAATTATCCGATGATGATTTCTTTCACTATAATTGTCGTCAATAATTCACAAATTTTTCAAACGTTTTGCGCTACAAAGACTACTTCAACAGCCTTGCCCCCAGCAGAGTTAAAAACCGTAAGAGCCATGCTTATTACTGGAACGATATAACGCGCTACTGCAATTATTTTTCGCACAATGAAATAAGTGTACTCGAAATTGGCTGCGGAACCGGTGAATTGATTCATGAAATAAAGGGAAAGAGGAAAGTGGGTATTGACTTCAGCGAAAAAATGATCAGCATTGCCCGCAGTCGTTTTAATGATGTAACGTTTTATGAGATGGCCGCTGAAGACATTCAGTTAGAAGAAAAATTCGATCTCATCATACTTTCTAACCTGATTGGTTTTGTTGATGATGTGCAAAATGTTTTTCACGAATTGCGCAAGGTTTGCCACGTCAATACCAAAATCATCATTACTTATTATAATTATTTTTGGGAGCCTTTTATAAAGCTGGCGGAATCTACAGGACTTAAAACCAAAACGCCTAATCAAAACTGGTTATCGCAGCAAGACATAAAAAACCTTTTGGCATTGGCAGGATTTGATGTGTATCGCAAGGTGAACACCATGTTGTTTCCATTTTACATTCCGTTGATTTCCCCATTCCTGAATCGTTTCTTAGTAAGAATGCCCATATTCAAATTGTTTGCACTAAACATGTATTCATTTGCTAAACCATTGCCTTCATTGGTAGAAACTGTGAGTGATAAATTCAGTGTTTCAATTGTAATCCCTGCACGCAATGAAGCAGGCAATATTGAAAATGCAATAACACGTTTGCCGAAATTCAGCAAGCACCTGGAAATTATTTTTATTGAAGGCAACAGCACCGACAATACGTGGGAAGTGATTCAACAGGTGCATGAGAAATATAAAGACAGTTACGATATTAAAATAGGACAGCAAACAGGCCAAGGAAAAAATGACGCTGTTAAAAAAGGTTTTGATATGGCAACCGGTGACATTTTAATGATATTAGATGCCGACTTAACTGTTCCGCCCGAAGACCTTCCTAAATTTTATAATGCAATTGCATCAGGACAAGGTGATTTTATAAATGGTTCGCGATTGGTTTACCAGATGGATAAAGAAGCCATGCGTTTTTTAAATCTTTTAGGAAATAAATTTTTCTCTCTCGCATTTTCATGGTTACTCGAGCAACCATTTAAAGACACACTATGCGGCACTAAAGTTATTTTCAAAAATGATTATGATAAGTTAGTAAGTAACCAAAGTTACTTTGGCAATTTCGATCCGTTTGGCGATTTCGATCTCATCTTCGGAGCATACAAGCTCAATCTTAAAATAGTTGAAATTCCCATCCGATATCGTGAGCGCACTTACGGCAGCACAAACATATCAAGGTTTACACATGGAGTGATTTTATTGAAGATGTGCGCCTTTGCCGCAAGAAAGATTAAGTTTATTTGATTTAACTGCACTGTCCTGTTGAGTGAAACGAAACATCTTTCATCAAGTAAAGCACTTGCTACATTTGAAGAAAGCTCCTTCTCCCGAAACATCGGGATCAGGATGACAATACGTCAAGATCTGTCATCTATCAACTTTGCCAAAGTTTTTCTGCACAAGGTCAAAATCCTTTTTCAGAAATAATACTAAACTTGCACCGCTTTTTAAAAACGCTCAGAATAATTATGCAGTCCCCTCCCCCGTTGCTACAATATTTTTATCAATTATCGTCTTAGTAAACACATTCAAACACAAATATTTTCATGAAAGAAGTTTATATCCTCTCTGCCGCCCGCACACCGGTTGGCAGTTTTAATGGAGTGTTATCATCAATTCCTGCAACACAATTAGGTGCATTGGCTATTAAAGCAGCCGTGCAACGTGCCGGTATAAAACCTGAAATGGTTAACGAAGTTTTTATGGGAAGTGTGTTGCAGGCCAACTTAGGACAGGCGCCCGTTACACAAGCCGTTATTTTTTCAGGATTGCCTGATACTACACCCGGCACTACTGTGAATAAAGTTTGTGCATCAGGCATGAAAGCAATAATGCTTGGCGCACAATCTATCATGCTTGGTGATAATGATATTGTAGTTGCAGGCGGAATGGAAAATATGAGCCAGGTGCCCTATTATCTTGATAAAGGACGCAGCGGTTATCGCTACGGTCACGGACAAATTATTGATGGAATAATAAAAGATGGTTTGCACGATGTTTACAATAATTACCTGATGGGTAATGCTGCCGAGCTTTGCGCAACTGAATGTAAAGTGAGCCGGGAAGACCAGGATGCCTATGCTATCGAATCTTACAAGCGTGCCGCTGATGCTTTTGCAAACGGCAGATTTAAAGATGAGATTGTTCCTGTTGAAGTTCCGGTAAAAGGCAAAGACCCGGTAATGGTAACTGAGGATGAGGAATATAAAAATGCAAGATTAGATAAAGTGGCTACTTTGAAATCGGCATTTGTAAAAGACGGAAGTGTTACTGCCGCCAATGCAAGCAAATTAAATGACGGAGCATCTGCATTGGTTTTAATAAGCAAAGAAAAATGCGAAGCATTAGGTTTAAAACCAATTGCAAAAATACGCTCATTTGCCGATGCACAACAAGCGCCTGAATGGTTTACTACAGCACCTTCAAAAGCATTACCACGCGCAGTTGAAAAAGCTGGATTATCATTATCAGACATTGAATATTTCGAAATCAACGAAGCCTTTTCAGTGGTATCGCTTGCCAATAACCGCATGATGAAACTCGATGCTGATCGTGTAAATGTAAATGGAGGCGCTGTTGCTTTGGGACATCCTCTCGGTTCATCGGGTTCACGTATAGTGGTTACGTTGCTTCATGTTTTAAAACAACGCAATGCAAAATTAGGCGCTGCTGCAATTTGTAATGGTGGTGGTGGTGCAAGCGCTATCGTGGTGGAGATGCTATAAAACCATTTGTTTTTTTCTTGAGCGGATAGATTTGACAACTTTTAAAAAGTTGTCAAATCTGTAATCATATCGAAATAAGAAAAAGAATTAAAACTTACCCGTATAAAGTGTTTCAAATGGGAAACACATTTCATAATTATCCCATGAAATATCCTGCGACCTTTTAATTACAAATTTTTTGAAATGTGTAACATCTAAATATTTTTTTACCGCAGGGTTTTGGTGCGGTGAAGTAAGAAAAGGATAGAAGTCAATCGCCCTGAATGATCCGTCACTGAATGTAAATTTAATTACATAATCATGCATGTAAGTTGATTCTGTTATAACAACATCTTCAGTAATTGTTTTCATTTTATTCTTTTAGTTATTTTTTCGGAGTTTAAATTTAATTTGCAAAAGTAGTAAATAACCCTGAATCTGTCAGTCAACACTACTGTAACTTGCTTTTCAAAGTAATCCCGATTTCTCAGATGATTTTTTGTGATGGCTACATGCTGCATTACCCTTCCAAAACTTTGCGCAGCATTGAAATTATTAATTACATTTGAAAAACTAAAAAATATAAAACACCAAGTACCATGAAAAAAATTTCCATTATTCTTCTTACAGTTTATTGCTTGTTTTCATTTGATAAAGTTAATGCGCAATGGGAGCATGTAAGATCGTTTACCGGAGGGCGAGCCAGATGCTTTACTAATGACAATAACACCATTTATGCAGGTGTGTATAATTATGGATTAGTTAAAAGCGTAGATGCAGGTGATCACTGGAGTTTTGTTAATGATTCAATCAATACATTGTTTAATCAAATTAATGGGGTATTTTCTATAAGTGCTGAAGCAAACAGATTATTATGTTTTACCTCCTACGGTCACTTTGCGCTTTCTTTAGACTCAGGCATAAACTGGCAGGACCTTTCTTCGTCACTACCATGGGTAGTAACCCAAGATGCAAAAATTTATAAGGGTAAAATATTTGCCACTGATTATTATAAGGTTTATGTTTCAGATAATGACTGTATTTCGTGGAGTGCAGATTCATTAACAGGTTACGATCCTAAAAGATTTGAAATTTCTGATAACAGAATATTTTTAGTTTCAGAAATAAGTTCGTCCTTATATGCCAGCGTTGATACAGGAGTGACCTGGTTAAACCTTGGATCAACAGGAGTTACCTCTTACAGATCTTTTTCTGCTAAAGGCGACACACTTGCAATAGTGACTCCATCACTTTTAAGAATAAGTACAGACTTAGGAGCTAACTGGATTACAGTTTATACTCAACCATTTAATAACTATTCATTTCCTGTCGTTTATTTTGATAACGACACCCTATATTTTATAAATAACGATAGTATTTTTAATTCATATAATCTTGGTGCAACATGGAATTTTCTTGCTTATAAAGGAGGATTGCGGGCAACTTCGATTGTAAAAACCGGTAATAATTTTTTGATCGGTTCTTACAATCATGCCTTTGTTCTGTTTAACCCGGTAAGTAATACTCTTGTTAAAAAAGCAAAAGGAATCTTTGGAGTTAATGTAAGTGATATCAAAGCAAAAGGGGATTCACTGATTGTAATTGACGGTGATCTTTATTATCATTCAGAAGATAATGGAGCTAACTGGAGTTATTCGATTCCCTTTAATAAAGATGACCCTTATAATCCGGGTGGTTTTATTGATTATGACACTACAGGAGTTTATACATGTTATTATGATAAAGTTTTACGAACAACAGATTGGGGTGTAACATGGGTGCCATTTGATACTGTGCCTTATTCAGTGAATAGGATACTTTGTTATCAAGGAAAAATATTTTATGCAACCGATAGTGGTGTTTACATGCGCCCCAGCCAAGGCCCTGCAACTGTAAAATATGGCAGTTTGAATTCTCCGGTTTATGGATTGGCTGCTAATAAGAATAGGATTTTTGCGACAGATGAATATTATGTTTATACTGCTGATATAGATACCAACCCTCAATGGGTTATTACAATTAATGGTTTACCTAATTCTAACCATTTTTACTTTGCAACTGCGAGCGATACTGCTGTTTTTATCTTGGGTAATAAAGGGGTTTATCGCTGCTATCCGCCAGATACAACCTGGTCCTACACGGGGCTGTTTCAAAAAGGTGTGTTCGATTTAACTTGTTTTCACAATGATGCTTTTGCCACATCATCATTAAATGGCGTTACTATTTTACGCAATGATACAGGCAGTGTTTGGAATCCAATTAATTTTGGATTGGATGATTATAAGCCCTGGCAAGTTGCTGCACAAGATAGTTTTATATTCTGTGGAGGAAATTGGCATGGCTTGTATAAAAGACTACGCGACCAGGTTCAATATCCTGCTGGCATAAATGAAAACAATTCTGCTGACGATTTTTATTTTTCAATCTATCCTAACCCTGCTTCTGATGTTATGCAAATAACAGGTAATGTTCAAAGTGTAAATGCAAAATTAAATCTCATTGATATAACCGGCAGGATATGCTTTACTAAAACCGTTTCATCAAAAGGCAATTTCAGTTTTAATATCAATGCAAATAATTTTGCTGATGGAATTTATTTCCTTAATATGTTTGATGGAAAAAGGAAATATTCAGGCAAGGTTTTAATTCAGCATTAAGATTAATGTACATTTGAAAAACTAAAAAATATAACACCCAAAAATACCATGAAAAAAATTTCCATTATTCTTCTTACCATTTATTGCTTGTTTTCATCCAACAAAGCTAACGCCCAATGGGAGCGAGTAAAATCTTTTACGGGTGGACTAACCAATGCCATGGCTAAAGACAGCAATACAATTTATGCTTGCGTCAATGATTTTGGATTAGTAAAAAGTATTGATGATGGTGATCATTGGAGTTTTGTTAATGATACTCTTGGTGCTGGGTATGGCGGAAACCAGTATGGTCATACTTCTCTTAGTGCTGAAGGAAATAAAGTTTTAATTGGAGTAACATATTCGATAGATTCGGGAGCATCATGGACAAACATTACAGTACCAATACCGCCTGGTGGTAATTTACAGGATACAAAAATATATAAGGGGAAAATTTTTGCAACTGATTGGTGGGGCCGGGTATATATTTCTGGTGATGATGGCGCTACATGGAAGATGGATTCATTAAGTAATGGCATAAATCAAATTGAGATAATAGATGATAGAATTTTTATAGTTGGATCTTATAGTTCAGCCTTATTTATGAGTCTTGATACAGGGAATACGTGGATAAATTTAGGGAGTAATGGAGTGTCAACTTATGACTCTTTTTCCGCGAAAGGAGATACACTTGCTATAGTTTCTTATACCGGTTTAAGAATCAGTTCCAACTTAGGTGCCACTTGGAGCAATATTCCATGCTCTCCTCTTAGTAATTATACTTATCCTATTGTATATTTTGATAATGATACACTGTATTTTATAAATCATGACAGCATATTTAATTCCTATAATCTCGGGGTCACCTGGAATTTTCTTGCATATAAAGGAGGATTGCGGGCAACTTCTATTATAAAAACCGGAAATGATTTTTTAATCGGTTCTCATAATCATGCATTTGTGCGGTTTAGCCCCGCCAATAATTCAACAGTTAAAAAGGCAAAGGAAATCTATGGAACTGATGTAAGTGATATTAAGGTAAAAGGAGATTCACTAATTGTGACTACAGGTGATCTTTGTTATTATTCTTATGACAATGGCATTACATGGGGTTATTCCATTCCTTTTGCTAATAATTATGGGTCTTATGCAAGAGGTCCTATTGCTTTTGATACCATAGCAATTTACGCATGTATCTCAAACCTGGTTTTTCGGTCAGCAGATTGGGGAGCTACATGGATGCCATTTGATACACTTATCTCAGATATAATTGATTTAACATGTTATAATGGAAAAATATTTTACGCCACGCAATCTGGTGTTTATACGGGTCTTAGCCAAGGAGGACCCGCAATTAAATATGGCAATTTATATACTGAATTTTATGGAGTTGCGGCTTCAAACAATAGACTATTTGCCATCAATAAAAAGCATATTTATTCAACCAATCTGGATTCGAATGTTCACTGGACGATTGCCACAAATGGTTTACCTAACTCTGATAATTTTCGCCACATAATTGCTGGCGATTCAGCCGTTTTCATTGGAGGCAACAAAGGCGTTTATCGCTGTTATCCGCCTGATACAACCTGGTCTTACACGGGGTTATATCAAAAATATGTGAGAGATTTAAGTTGTTTTCACAATGATGCTTTTGCGACTTCATTGGTAAAAGGTGTCACCATTTTGCGCAGTGATTCCGGCAGTGTTTGGGATCCGATTAATTTTGGATTAAATGACTATAAGCCCACCCAAATTTCTGCAGGAGATAGTTTTTTATTTTGTGGAGGAAATTATCATGGCCTGTTTAGAAGGTTGCGTGATCAGGTTCAATATCCAACAGCTATTAATGAAAATAATTTTATTGACGATTTTTATTTTTCAATATCACCTAACCCTGCTTCAGATGTTGTGCAAATAACAGGCAATGTTCAGAGTGGCAATGCAAAATTAAATCTCATTGATATAACCGGCAGGATATGCTTTACTAAAACAGTTTCATCAAAGGGTAATTTCAGTTTTAATATCAATGCAAATAATTTTGCTGATGGAATTTATTTCCTCAATATGTTTGATGGAAATAGAAAATATTCAGGCAAGGTTTTAATTCAGCATTAAGATTAATTTACATTTGAAAAACTAAAAAATATAACACCCAAAAATACCATGAAAAAAATTTCCATTATTCTTCTGATAGTTTATTGTTTGTTTTCATCCAACAAAGCTAACGCCCAATGGGAGCGGGTAAAATCTTTTACAGGGGGACTAACCACATGCATAACAACGAATAGTAACGTCATCTATGCTTGTGTTTATAATTTCGGATTAGTAAAAAGCTATGATGAAGGTGATCACTGGAGTTTAGTTGATGATTCTATCAGCCCAGGTTTAGGTGGGGCTTACAAAGCCACTTCAATTAGCGCTGAAGGGAGTAAAATACTGTTCTTTAATTTGTCAAACACTATTAAATTTTCAAATGATTCTGGAATTACATGGCAGAACTTACCAATACCACTGCCATTCGTTAGTAGTATTTTTGACGCAAAAATCTTTAAGAGCAAAATATTTGCTCTTGGTTCTGCAGCGGTTTATGTTTCCTCCGATAACGGAGTTTCATGGTATGCGGATTCATTAAATGTAGGTGATTACAGAATTGAGATTACTGATGATAGAATTTTTATACTTCCACGCCACAATTTCACCGCAAATACTCCTATATATTGCAGCAATGATAGTGGTAGTACCTGGATAAATTTAGGCACTACCGGGATTGGGATCTATAGATCATTTTCCGCAAAAGGCGACACCCTTGCAATAGTTTCGGATCAAAATTTTAGAATCAGTACTGATTTAGGGGCTAACTGGAATGCCATTCAATTTCCATCGGTTAATAACTACGAATACCGCGTTGTGTATCTTGATAATGATACATTATATTTTATAAATCAGGATAGTATTTTTAATTCATATAACCTTGGTATAACCTGGAATTTTCTTGCCTATAAAGGAGGTTTGAAGGCTACTTCGATTATAAAAACAGGAACAGATTTATTAATAGGCTCCTACAATCATGCATTCATCAGGTATAGCCCCTCTAATAACTTAACTGTCAAAAAATCAAAAGAGATTTATGGAACTGATGTTCGCGATATAAAGGTGAAAGGAGATACCCTTATAGTTACTACAGGTGATCTTTATTTTTATTCTTATGATAACGGAATTATGTGGAACTATTCCATCCCCTATAATTCCGAAGGGAATTATTTAAGCGGTCCGATTAATTGCGATACCGGTGCTGTTTATACCTGCACCAATAATATAGTTTTAAAGTCAGCAGATTGGGGTGTTACCTGGGTGCCGTTTGATACTGTGCCGTTATGGATCCGAAACTTCGTTTGTTATAAAGGAAAAATATTTTACGAAACCCCGCTTGGAGTTTATAGGGGTTTCAGCCAGGGAGGGCCAGTGACAAAATTCGGCAGTTTAACAACTTATATCTATTCATTGGCTGCCTGTCACAATAAAATATTTGTCACCGCTAAAAAAAATATTTATTCTGCTGGAATGGGTACTAATCCCCAGTGGGCAGAAACTTCTTACGGATTACCTAATTCTAATAATTTCCTTTTCGCCACAGCAAGTGATACTGCTGTTTTTATAGGTGGCAACAAAGGAGTTTACCGTTGTTATCCGCCTGATACAACATGGACTTACACTGGATTATTTGGCAAATCTATAACTGATTTGGCTTGTTTTAAAAATGATGCTTTTGCCACTTCAGCGGCAAAGGGTGTAACTATTTTACGTAATGATTCCGGTAGTGTTTGGGATCCGATTAATTTTGGATTAAATGACTATAAGCCCACCCAAATTTCTGCAGGAGATAGTTTTTTATTTTGTGGAGGAAATTATCATGGCCTGTTTAGAAGGTTGCGTGATCAGGTTCAATATCCAACAGCTATTAATGAAAATAATTTTATTGACGATTTTTATTTTTCAATATCACCTAACCCTGCTTCAGATGTTGTGCAAATAACAGGCAATGTTCAGAGTGGCAATGCAAAATTAAATCTCATTGATATAACCGGCAGGATATGCTTTACTAAAACAGTTTCATCAAAAGGTAATTTCAGTTTTAATATCAATGCAAATAATTTTGCAGATGGAATTTATTTCCTCAACATGTTTGATGGAAATAAAAAATATTCAGGAAAGGTTTTAATTCAGCATTAAGGTTAAGATACATTAGAAAATCTAAAAAATATAACACTAATAACATCATGAAAAAAATTTACATTATTCTTCTTACCATTTATTGCTTGGTTTCACCTGATAAAGTTAACGCTCAATGGGAGCGTGTAATATCTTTTACAGGTGGTCTAACTACCTGTATGACAAAAGACAGTAGTACAATTTATGCATGCATTTATAAATTTGGATTGGTGAAAAGCAGCGATGAAGGCGACCACTGGAGTTTAATAAACGATTCAATTAATTTCAGTAATTATGGGGCCTTTGGCTACCCCTCTATTTCTGCTGAAGGAAATAAAATACTGTATTTTGATAACACTAATCAAGTCATTCTTTCAAGTGATTCAGGAATCACCTGGCAAAACATTGCCGTTCCAGGACCATTTGGGAGTACCGATGCAAAGATTTTTAAAGGCAAATTAATTGCCTGTGATGGCCATAAAGTTTATATATCAGGTGATGATGGCATTACCTGGATAACTGATTCTTTAGGTTTCGGAAATTTTAAAATAGAGATAACTGATAACAAGGTCTTTTTAGTAGCTAAAAATGGTTCAGCATTATATTGCAGTGTTGACACTGGAAATACATGGGTAAGCCTTGGAGCAACAGGATTTTTAGGATACAATTCATTTCTGGCACAAGGAGATACACTGGCAATTCTCTCTCCATTTGGAACACATTTAATCGTCAGCACCGATTTTGGTGCTAACTGGATTCCAAAAACATGTCCATGGGTTACCTCATTAACAAACTCATATCTGTATTTTGATAATGATACACTCTGTCTTTTACATAACGATAGCATATTTAAATCACATGGGCTTGGTTCACCATGGAAATTTCATTTATACAAAGCAGGATTAATGGCAACATCTATTCTGAAAATTGGTAACGAATTTTTAATTGGTTCGCGCAATCACGCATTTTTGAAGTACAGCCCTTTAAATAATTCTATTGTTAAAAAAGCAAAAGACATTCATGCCAATGTAATAGATTTGATTAAAGTGAAAGGGGATACAATTATGCTTACTTCAGGATTTCTTTATTGCGTTTCCCTGAATAATGGTCTTACATGGGATTATTCAATTCCATTGAACAGACACTTTTATACTTTATCTTTCCTAAATTATGACACCGGTGCCGTTTATGTTTGCTATGAAAAAAAAGTTGTGAAATCTTTGGATTGGGGTCTAACATGGATACCATTTGATACAGTTCCTGACATTATCCGTAATATGATTTGTTACAACGGAAATGAATATTACGCCACAAACTATGGAATTTATAAAGGCTCTAGCCTCGGAGGCGGAGTATCTAATTATGGTATCTTCAGTTCATACATTAATGGATTAGCCGGCTGCAACAATAAATTATTCGCAACCACCATGAAAGATGTTTGTATGACCAATAGCTCCGGTCCTCTATGGTCTTCTACAACAAATGGGCTGCCCAACCCTAAAAAATTCTATTATGCAACTGCAAATGATACTGCAGTTTTTATTGCAGGGCCCAAAGGTGTTTATCGCTGCTATGGGTCTGATACCACATGGACATATACGGGATTATACAATAAAAATGTACGTGAACTTACCTGTTTTCGCAATGATGCTTTTGCAATATCATTCTCAAAAGGAGTTGCAATTTTACGAAATGCACCCGGAAGCAAATGGGATCCCATTAATTTTGGATTAGATAGTAAAATACCTAAACACATTGCTGTAGGAGACAGTTTTATGTTCTGTGGGGGAGGTTTCCCGGGCTTATACAAAAGACTACGCGACCAGGTTATCACTCCCACAGGTATAAATGAAAATAATTCAGTTGATGATTTTTATTTTTCAATATCACCTAACCCTGCCTCAGATATTATGCAAATAACAGGTAATGTTCAGAGTGGCAATGCAAAATTAAATCTCGTTGATATAACCGGCAGAATATGCTTTACTGAAACAGTTTCATCCAAAGGCAATTTCAGTTTTAATATCAATGCAAATAATTTGGCCGATGGAATCTATTTCCTCAATATGTTTGATGGAAATAAAAAATATTCAGGCAAGGTTTTAATTCAGCATTAAGAGTTGGTTATTTTTTTTGATTTGGTTTAAGAGAAATAATTTTTCTCAGCAGCCACTTTCGGAAAGTTCCTTCAACTTTCCGAAAGTTTACCATCAGGCAAAACCTCCCGCGAAAGCGAGCTTAAGATGTCTGACACCCTTAGAGGTGTCTGACATCAATCCTCCCCCAGGCAACCCCAAGAACCTAATATCTTAGAGCCAAAACCCAAATTTCAAATTTCAAATTTCAAATTTCAATTTCCAATCGTCAATCGTCCTTTTTGATTAATCAATCTTTATTTGCAATTTTGAACACTCGTAATTTTAAATTTTTTTCCCCCATCTTCAATTCTAATATGAAGCTTACAGCAGTAGATTTTGATCCGTTTGTTGAGATAGATAGTTTTATTTCCACCTCTGAATCGCAGCGCGAGATATTAAGTTCTGTAAAGTTAGGTAATGATGCCGCCAACTGCGCTTACAATGAATCGTTAACAATTAAACTTATCGGATCCTTTAATTACGAAGCGCTGGTAAAAGCTGCAAATGCTGTTGTTAAAAGGCATGGTTCGCTGCGGGCTACGTTTATTGATGACGGATTTAAAATGCGCATTGCTTCGCAATTGGCCATTGATGTTCCGTTAATTGATCTGGGTAGAATACCCGAAGAGCAGCGTGATGAGCATTTTAAAGAGATAATACTTGAAGATGTTTCGGCACCTTTTGACTTGCCTAACGGACCGCTGTTCGATGTAAAAGTAGTGCGTTTTATCCCCGGCCTTCACTATGTAGTAATTACTGCACATCACGTAGTTTGCGATGGATGGAGTACAGGAATCATTATGCAGGATTTAAGCAAATTCTACAACATGTTTGCTTATAATAAAGAAGTTGAATTAGACGCAGCCCATCAATATGATGAATACATACAAAGTGAGATTGATTTTGAGCAAAGTGAGGAATATACAAAAACAGAGGCCTTCTGGCTTAATCTTTTTAAAGATTATAATCACTTTTTTGAAATGCCGGTTGATAAAGCAAGGCCTGCATTGCGCACCTATAATGCAAAGCGGTTCGATGTTGCTATAGATGTTGAAACGGTTACTGCATTAAAAAAAACAGCCGCTAAAAACAGTTGCAGTTTTATCAATACACTTATAGCAGCATTCGAAGTTTACCTGTATCGTGTTACCCAGCAAACCGAAATAGTTTTAGGACTGCCGTCAGCCGGACAATCAATAAGCGATAAATATTCATTAGTGGGGCATTGTGTAAACCTGCTTCCGCTTAAAACGTCAATTGACGGACATTTGCCATTCTCAACTTATCTGAAAGAACGTAAGAAAAGTTTGTTTGATGCTTTGGAAAATCAACGATACACTTTTGGTACACTTATTAAAAAATTGAATGTGCACCGCGACCCGTCACGCATTCCGCTTGTGCCTGTTGCTTTTAATGCTGACCTTGGCATAGCTGACGGTGTTGCTTTTGAAGGACTTGAAATGGAAGTAATGAGCAACCCGCGCACATTTGAAAATTTTGAAATTTTTCTTAATGCCACCGGTCAAAACGGAAAGTTAATTTTAGAGTGTACTTACAATACTGATTTATATGATGATGAATTAATGCAAAACAGGATGCATGAGTTTGTAAGGTTATTACAAAGCATCGTTAAAAATGCCGATGAAATAATTGATGAAATTGATTACCTGTCGCATGATGAATTGGAACTATTAAACCGGTGGAATGAAACATTCAGTACATTCCCTGGTGAGAAATGCCTGCACCGGTTATTCGAAGAACAGGTAATTATTAATCCGGATGCAGTTGCATTAAAGTTTAAAAATAAAACCATCACTTACACTAAGTTAAACGAAGATGCTAACCGTGTTGCCCGGCTTTTAATATCAAAAGGTTTGCAGAGTGGCGACCTGGTTGCATTAAGCACTGATCGTTCGCCTGAAATGGTAATTGCAATGCTTGGCATTGTTAAGGCAGGTGGCGCATATTTACCTGTTGATCCTGAGTTTCCGGCCGAACGGATAGCTTACATGTTAGAAAATTCAAACGTAAGGTACATCGTTACCGAAAAAAGTATCAGCAATAAATTTAATTTTAAATGTGAGCATCAGTTATTAACTGATAAATGGGAAACTGAATTGCCGTTGATTAATTCCAAAGCTCCTGTTGTTGATTGCAATTCTGAAAATTTAGCTTACGTACTTTATACATCAGGTTCCACAGGCAAGCCAAAAGGGGTAATGATTCCTCATGTGGCCTTAGTTAATCTCTTAACTGCATTTCAAAAAATTGTTAACATTGGTGCTGCTGATAAAATGCTGGCACTTACCACCATTTCATTCGACATAGCTGAATTAGAACTTTTCCTTCCCTTAATCAGCGGTGCTACCGTAGTAATCGCTTCAAAAGAAGATGCTGTTGATCCGCGTAACATCATGCAGATATTAGCAGATGATCAAATAACATTCATGCAGGCAACCCCTGCCACATGGCGCATGATGGTTGACAGCGGATGGAAGGGTAATAACCGGCTGAATATACTCTGCGGTGGCGAGGCGCTTCCGGTGCTGCTTTCCCAGTCGCTCACCAGCGGCAGTAAAAATGTATGGAATGTTTATGGTCCTACCGAAACGACTATCTGGAGCAGCACTTATAAGCTACCTGCAAATTATACCAATGGTTCAAGCCAGGAAGCATTTGTAAAAATCGGCAAACCTATTGCGAACACTTCATTTTATATCCTCGATAAAAATCTGAAAAGATTGCCGGTTGGGGTTGAAGGTGATATTTATATTGGCGGTATTGGTCTTGCCAAAGGTTATCTTAATCGTCCTGACCTAACGGAAGAGCGGTTTATAATTGATCCGTTCGACTTTACCGGTCTTACCTTCATTTATAAAACGGGCGATTTAGGCAAGTTTCATAAAGACGGCAATATTGAGTATTCAGGCCGCAGCGATTTCCAGGTTAAGGTGCGTGGTTACAGGATTGAATTAGGTGAAATAGAAAATGCCATTGCACAGGTGCCCGGTGTTTCGGCTCTCGCTGTAATTGCACAGCCCGATCGTACACACGAATTACAATTGGAGGCTTATTTAACTACAGATTTAAAAAGCAATTTTAAAAATCCCGAAGATAAAAAAGCAGCAAATGATATGCTGATTAACAATATCAAAAAAGCAATTGCAAATAAGCTACCCGGCTATATGATTCCGTCAGTCTTTCAGGTACTTGATAAAATGCCACATACAGCGAATGGAAAAATTGATCGTAAAGCCTTACCCGGAATTAATGATAAATCAAAAGATATTAATCAAGAACACATGGCCCCTCGCACACTTACAGAAAAACAAATTACTGCCATCTGGGAAAAACTGCTTAACGTATCCAATATCAGCGTTCATGATAATTTTTTCGACCTGGGCGGCCACTCCATTATTGCAGTGCGGATGATGATTGAAATTGAAAAATTAAAAGACATGCGCTTGCCGCTTGCTGTATTGTTTACCAATCCAACTGTAGAAAAATTAGCTACTGTGGTTGACAGCGAAGTGGAAGGTGACATCTGGAGGTCAATAGCACCCATACGTACATCAGGCTCTAAAAAACCTTTCTTCTTTGCACACGGTGTAAGTGGTAACGTTTTTAAATATCATGCGCTTGGCCAGCTTTTAGATGCCGATGTGCCTTCTTATGGTTTGCAGGCAAAAGGGCTTAACGGTATTGATACTCCATTTAGTGATATGGATGAAATGGCCGAATATCACATAAATGAAATATTGCGCATTCAGCCTTACGGACCATACTATCTTGGCGGTGGTTCATTCGGTGGGGCTTTGGCTTACGAAATTGCCTGTCATTTAAGGCAAATGGGAAAAGAAGTGGCTATGGTAGTTTTGTTTGATGTGGAAGCTGCAACAAAATCAGAGCTGCTCAATGGCATGGAAAAGCAGATACTTGAATTAAAACTGAAATCGAAAAGGGTGGTAACACGTTTAAAAATGCTTACCAATCAAAGCATGGATCAAAAACTTGCTTACCTCAAAAATAAAATTGCCAATCCTTCGCACAAAGAAAACCTGCTTAAAGAGCAAATGGACGAGTGGCTTAATAAAGAATTTATTGCCGAAAAATATGGTTTAGCTTCTGCTGCTTATTTTAACAATATCGAAGAGAGCTGTTACAAGGCACTTAAGGACTACAAATTAAAAGAGTATGATGGTGAGGTATTGCTGTTACGTGCAAAGAATGGATTTTTTTCAGATATTGAATATGATGAAGCTTTAGGCTGGGGTTATTTTGTTAAAGGAAAAGTGGATGTAGAATTTGTGCCGGGTAATCACAATTCTATTTTTGAATATCCGCACGTGCCGCATTTGGCTGCTGCTATGATGAAGCATATCAATGCTCATTACAGCACACGAACTCACAAAGTTTAATACTTCAATTACACATGCAAACTTTTAATCTGCACACAGTTGATTTAAACCAGGTCAACTGGCTGCAACAGGATTATAACTTTTCGTTATCGGCTGCTGATGTCCATGTCTGGATCATTGAAGTGGACAATGAAGATGTGTTATTTGATAAACTAAAAGATATACTCAATGCAGATGAAATAGAACGCATGCTGCGATTCAAAAAAAAGGATGACCAATTACGATTCGCTTATGCACACGCCTGCCTGCGCATTTTATGCAGCCGCTATTTAGGACAGCCTGCTGCTGCAATCAACTTTACTGAAACCATAAATAAAAAACCATGTATTGAAATATGTTTTGGCAATTTGTTTTTCAACCTCTCGCATTCAGGCCGTAAAATATTAATTGCCTTTGGCACCGAATCAGAAGTAGGTGTTGATATTGAACAAATGCGTCCTGATTTTAAAATAGAAGAATTTATGGAGCGGAATTATTCTGCTAACGAAATAAACTCTATCATCAATGTTGATCGCGATGAACAGTTGAATTTATTTTTCAAATACTGGTCGCGCAAGGAAGCATGGCTTAAGGCAACAGGCATAGGCATATTCAGCGACCTGGTTAATGTTGACACCGCTCTGCAAAAAAACGAAGTCTATACCGACCAATATATACCCGGCAACTTAAAAGACGATTTTTATATCCATTCGTTTGCAATCGAAGATTATCGCGCAAGCATAGTGCTCAATAATAAAACAGAAAGACTGCATTTTCTGAAATTTGATTTTGATCAGCTTTTGTGATTTAGTACAATATTTGGGGGAACAAATTCCAGAGAACTGTAGTGACCTACTTTCGGAAAGTTCCTTCAACTTTCCGAAAGTTTTGCGAGCAAAATTATCTCCTCAGCAAAAAATAAATCAGCGCCAGTTCATACACATCCAAACCAAGTCCTGTAATCATTCCTTTGCAATGCGGAGTTAAATATGAATGATGACGGTAATCTTCTCGTGCAAAAATATTGCTGATGTGAACTTCAACGCATGGAGTTTTAATTGAAGCAATTGCATCACCAATGGCCATGCTGGTATGTGTATATGCACCGGCATTAATAATAATCCCCTTATAAGAAAAACCTGTTTCATGCAATTTGTTAATCAACTCCCCTTCTACATTGCTCTGATAAAATTCCAAATCAACCTTTGGATATTTTGATTTCAATTCTTCAAAATAATTTTCAAAAGATTGGTTGCCGTAAATCTCTGTTTCACGCTGTCCGAGCAAATTAAGATTGGGACCGTTAATAATTATAATTTTCATGCTTATTAAAATTACTTTGCACAATGATAATGGATAAAACTAATTGAATCATCATTACTTTTGAGCATGAAATTTTTTAAACAGATTTTCGAATTCGTAATTGCATCAATAAACAATTCGATTCTTTTTACTTCTCATCTTAAAAAAACAATCATCACAGGGTTAGGAATTTTGCTTGCAATAAATATTTATGCCGGTCAGCTTGAAAAAGGCTATGAGCGTTTAAAAATTTACGATTACTTCAAAGCAAAATATTATTTTGAAAAATGCCTGAAGAAACAAACTGCCGGTGCTGCTTATGGACTAAGTGTGATTTACTCGCTTAACAACAATCCTTTTTACAATCTTGATTCGGCAAGAGTTTACATACTGCTTGCCGACAGCAGTTTAAAAATCGCTAAATCAAAACAACTTTTAAACTACCAGCAATTAGGTATCAATACGAAATCGCTCAAGGCGCAGAAAGACAGTATATGCGATAAAGCACTTAAACAGGCATCAACATTTTCATCGCTTGATGCTTATAATGCTTACATCAAAAAATTTTCATATTGCACACAAGTTAATGATGCTGTCGCCTTGCGAAATTCAGTTGCGTATGATGAAGCAAGAAAAGCAAATACTGCATCAGCTTATAAAAATTTTATAGACCACTACCCCGCTGCAAAAGAATTGAATGATGCTTCAAACCGCTACCAGGAAAGGTTGTATGAAGAAGCAACATCGGATAAGAAAATTACTTCTTATGAAAATTTTCTGCAACAACAGCCTGAAAGTCCTTACAAGATGCAAGCTGAAAAAATGATTTACAATTTAGCAACAGCACAAAAAACTATTGAACAGTATGATGCTTTTATAAAGAAATATCCGGCTAATAAAAACATTAATGATGCATGGCGCGAATTGTATAACCTGTACATGAAAAATTATAGCGAACAGGTATATGAAAAATTTAAAGCAACTTATCCTGATTACCCTTTTAAGAATGAATTGGAAATTGATTACCGTTTGCAAACTGCATTTTTATTACCCTTCAGTGTTGATTCGCTCTGGGGTTTTATTAATGAAGATGGAAAAGAGTTTATCAAACCTGCCTATGAAGAAGTAAATTTATTTACCGAAGCACTTGCAGCAGTTTCAAAAAACGGAAAGTTTGGTTACATCAATAAATCGGGCAATGAAGTAATTCCATTTTTATATGATGATGCGGAACCATTTAAAAATAATGTTGCCGTAATCAGCAAGAATAAAAAGTATGGTTTGATCAATCGTAATGGGGAAGAATTGATTCCTCCGATTTATGATGACCTTTCAGAACCTTCCGAAGATATTTGCATGGCCGTGTTGAATGAAAAATCAGGATACGTAACGCGCTATGGAAAAAAACTCACTGATTTTAGTTTTGATTTTGCTACTGATTTTAAAGATGGTTTTGCAATAGTTGCCACTGATGAAAAATATGGATTGCTTAACAACACCGGAATTTTTGCAATAGAACAAAAGTATGATGCATTGTTTTATTTTTCCAATGAATTATTAAAAGCTGAACTCAATGGAAAGATAGGACTGATCAACTTTGCTGGTGATGTTATTCTGCCTTTTGAATATGAAAGCATTGGTGATTTGAGTGATAATCGTGCGTTGATTGTAAAAAATAAAAAGTGTGGTTTTGCAGATGCAAAAGGAAAAATTGCAATTGCTGTTACTTACCCGTATTACCCTGATGTAGTTAATGAAACTCAGTTTGTGAATGGCTATGCAATCGTGAAACAAAAGAATAAAACAATAGTGTTAGACAGTGCAGGAAATAAATTTTCCTTAAACGGATATGAAGAGAATGGCCGGCCCTCAGAAGGTTTAATTGCAGTAAGGCAAAATAAAAAGTGGGGTTATGCCGATAAAACCGGCAAGCTTAAAATTACCTGCAAGTATGATGATGCCAATGATTTTGAAAATGGTTTTGCCCTCGTTAAAATAAATAAAGGAATAGGAGTAATTGACGTGAACGGCAAATCAATAATTGCGACAACCTATAACAGTATCAGTTATAAAAATAATTTTTTCATAGTAAATGAAAACGGAAAATCAGGTTTACTAAACCGTGATGGAAATAAATTGCTTGATACAAATTATGACAGGATAGAATTTCTATCTGATAAAATTGCATCAGCTACGCAAGGCAATAATTTACTTTATGTGAATTTGCAAACAGGGAAGGTTATTTGGAGTTCAGGGAATTGAAGGAAGTGCTGAATGATTGAATGTTGAAATCAGGTCTGATAAGAAGGTAATACAGAAACATTCTATGAAACTTTACTTTCGGAAAGTTCCTTCAACTTTCCGAAAGTTTACAGATGAAATTAAAATCACTTCGGACTCTAAGTCCGAATCTCAGCGGGACAGGACTGCAAGTCCAGTCCAACCATCAACCACCATTCCTCAATGCTGATTCGGTATATCCTCATGCGTTATTTCAAACTTGTCTTCGTTTTCTTTGTAGTTCATAATTTGCTCTAAAGCATCTGGCACCACATCGCTGCAAATGATTATGAATGAACCTTTCTTTGCACCCTTTATAGCATAGTCAATTGCATCACGTTCTGTGGCAAATTGGGATACTGTTTTCTTTGCATCCACACTGTGAATACCTTTCAGCATCAAATCAATAATTTCCTTTTCAGTGCGGCCACGCAGGTTTTTATCTTGTCTTATTACAATTTCATCAAACATGCCTGCACTCAAAGTGCCAAGCATGACAATGTCTTCATCCCTGCGATCCCCTACTCCTGCTATGATTCCGATCTTTGGTTTTGCTTCCACCTTTTCAAGGAATTTGCCTATAGCCTGGAAACCTGCAGGGTTATGCGCGTAATCCACCATCACTGTAAACTTCTTAAACTGGAACATGTTCATACGTCCCGGTGTTTGTGCAGGTGATGGTATAAATGTTTCAAGTGCAAGCTTAATATCTTCCAATTTAAAGTTGCGTATAAAACCAGTTAGCACGGCAGGCAGAATATTTTGTATCATAAAAATAGCCTTGCCCGAAAACGTAAGTGGAATATTTACGATTTTATCCACGCGCATTTTCCAGGTGCCGCGCATGATGGTTACATAACCATTCTCGGCCACAGCAGCAAGCCCGCCACGCTCGCAGTGACGCTTTATAACCGGGTTGTTTTCTTCGAGACTGAAGTAAGCAACTTTGCAATCTAACTTATCTGACATCTGTGCAACCAAAGGATCATCTGCATTTAAAATAGCATAACCACTTTCTGCAACACTTTCAACAACTACTGCTTTTACACGCGCCATTTCTTCGATGCTGTTAATTCCTTTCAAACCTAAATGATCGGCTGCCACATTGGTTACAATACCAATATCGCATTTATGAAAACCTAAGCCTGCACGAAGTATGCCCCCACGCGCACATTCTAACACTGCAAAATCAACGGTAGGATCTTTCAGCACAAACTCAGCGCTTTGCGGCCCTGTACAATCACCTTGCTGCAACATGTGGTTTTGAATATAAATACCATCAGTTGTTGTAAAGCCAACTTTATGTCCCATGTATTTGCACATGTGTGCAATCAATCTTGTCGTAGTTGTTTTACCATTAGTTCCGGTAACGGCTACAATTGGAATCCGTCCATTGGTACCGTGAGGAAAAAGCATATCAACAACAGGTGATGCCACGTTGCGCGCCAAACCTTCAGTAGGTGCAATGTGCATACGGAAACCCGGTGCAGCATTTACTTCTAACACTGCCCCACCCGCTTCGGTAAGTGGTTGTGTAATGTCGGGAGTCATGATGTCTATACCGCAAATATCCAAACCCAATATGCGAGATATGCGCTCGCACATGAAAACATTATATGGGTGTATGATATCAGTTACATCGGTTGAAGTTCCGCCTGTACTCAGATTCGCAGTCCGCTTTAACCACAGTTCTTCTCCGGGTTTTAAAATTGACTCAAGCGTAAGTTCTTTCTCATGCAAAATTGCATTGGTGCTTTCATCAACTTTAATAGCGGTAAGCACTTTCTCATGACCGTAACCCCTGCGCGGATCGCTGTTTACTTTATCTATTAATTGCTGAATGGACGATTTGCCATCACCAATAACCGCTGCCGGAGTACGTTTGGCGGCTGCTTCAAATTTATAATTGATCACTAAAATACGATGATCATGACCTGTTATATACTTTTCAACAATAACACCACGCGATATTTTCTTTGCAAGTCCAAGTGCGATTACAGAATCTTCCCAGGTATTGATATTAATTGTAGCACCGCGTCCGTGATTTCCGTTAATAGGTTTTATAACCAAAGGAAAACGAATGTCGTCAACAGCATCTTTAAGATCTTCGTCAGTATAAATTATGCGACCGCGCGGCACAGGGATAGATTGAGCTTCAAGAAGGCTCTTTGTATCTTCTTTATCACAAGCTATCTCCACAGCTATACTTCCTGTAGTGGACGCAACGGTGGCTTGTATGCGTTTTTGATTTATACCATAACCTAACTGAACCAATGAATGACGATTCAGCCTCACCCAGGGAATGTTACGCGAAGCGGCTTCTTCAACAATGCTTCCTGTGCTGGGGCCAAGGCGTTCTTCTTCTCGCATCTCGCGCATTTTCTGAATATCTTCTTCGAGGTTATATGGTTTATTATCTGCTAAAGCCTGGCATATACGCACTGCTGCTTTGCCGGCATAAATGCCCACCTTCTCTTCCTCGTAACTGAACACTACATTGTAAATACCAATTTCGCCTGTGCCACGCGTACGGCCAAAGCCTGTGTCCATGCCTGCAATGGTTTGAATTTCGAGGGCAATGTGTTCCACTACATGACCCATCCATGTGCCTGTGCGCACACGGTGAAAAAAACCACCTTCATAATCTTCGCTGCAGCGGTGATTAAAAAGCGATGGCAAAAATCTTTCTAACCGTTCAGGAAAATTCTCAATCAGGTTAGTGGGTTTTTCTTCCAACTGTTCGAGGTCTAATTTCATTACAATTAATTTGTGTCTGCGGATGCTCCAGTAGTTGGGGCCGCGCATGGCTCTTATTTCTAAAATTCTCATATATTATATTGTTGAATGGTTTCTAAGTAACTCGGGATACCATCCCGATAATGGGCAAATAAAGTGACGATGTTTGATTACGTGATGATGTGTAATGTAACTCGGGAAACTATCCCGATAATGGACAACTAAGCTAATAAAGGAATTTATCAAATGGGCACAAATCCAAAATCTCTAATCGCCATCTTCGCTCACCCTAACCCTAAAGGGCACAGCCGCACATCGTTTACAAAATCTCAATCGTAAATCCCAAATTGTAAATCGCAAATCTCAAATCGAATCTCGGCTAATGTTGAAATGTTTTTTTGAATAAACAAATTGTGCATAAGGTTGTGTGTAGATTAGTTGAGTTGTAATACGCAAATAGGTTGATTAATTTACTTTTACCGCATATTAAAAAATGTTTATCGTTTTTTGTTTATAGTTTTAGTTTTAGAGTTTAAGGTTTTTAATTCTGATGCAAAATTAAAACAGGAAACCTTAAACCCGAAACGTTAGATATGCAACTACCCAAAGGTAAATTGATTTCAATAGGAGGCGCTGAAGATAAGGGCACCGATCCTGAGCCGAATTTTCTACAAAAAAATAATCTTAACTTTTTTGAATTGCAGATACTGCAACGTATTGTTAAAGAGATTGGCGGTCCTGAAAAGCATATTGAGGTTATTACCTCTGCCAGTTCCATTCCTAATGAGGTGGGCGAAAGTTACCTCTATGCATTCGGCAAATTGGGTTGCACCAATGTGAATGTGATGCACATTAAAAAGCGCGGGGATACGCAGAACCCCGAATACATGGAGCGTCTTAAAAATTGTGATGGCGTTATGTTTACAGGAGGCAACCAGATGCGACTGAGCACTTTTTTTGGTGGCACACCTTTTCTTCAATTGCTGCATCACAGGTATATGGAAGAAGATTTTCTTATAGCCGGCACCAGTGCCGGTGCAATGGCCATGAGCATTACCATGATATACCAGGGCAGCAGCAGCGAGGCTTTATTAAAAGGCGAAGTTAAGCTTACTACAGGATTAGGATTTTTAAAAGATGTAATAATTGATTCGCACTTTGTGAAACGCGGACGCTTTGGCCGCTTAGCCGAAGCTGTGGCAAGTAACCCAAGCTGTATAGGTGTTGGCTTAGGCGAAGATACAGGACTGCTTGTAACGCATGGCATATACATGGAAGCTATTGGCAGCGGCCTTGTAATTATTATTGACGGGCATGAAATTAAACACACCAACATAGCTGATGTTCAATATGGATCACCAATAAGTATAGAAAACCTGTTAGTGCATGTAATGGCAAAAGGAAATGGCTACGACCTGCAACACAGAAGGTTTTATAGTGATGTGGCGGAGATGGTTATTACTTGATTGGGGATTAGGTAATTTGGTAAATCGGCATTGTGAGAAACTGCCATTCCCACTTCTTCGTGAGAATTTTGTAATGATTTATTTAATTTTTGCTTTCGGATGAATAGCTGATTGATTTACTTTGGATAAAAATTTTAAACTAATAATCATGGCAACAAAGATTCAAAAAGGCAAACTTGAGTTTACGGGGATGAACTTCTTGAAATTGAAAATGCCTCTTCAAATATTAAAGTGCAGGGAGCACGTTATCCCGAACATTTACAAAAATTAGTTGGCGGCTAAAAACATAGTATTATGAATACAATTGAAGAGCAAAATCAAAACACCATTTTTCCAAAAGGTGAAAAAGCCCCGGCTGAATACTTCACAGGAAATGTATTGATAAAACCATTAGTACCTAATGACAGCACATTCAATACACAAATAGGGAATGTCATATTTGAACCCGGAGCAAGAAACAACTGGCATACACATCCCGGAGGACAAATCCTTATCGCTACAGACGGTATAGGTTATTACCAGGAAAAAGGCAAACCAATACAGATACTTCACAAGGGAGATGTTGTTACCATTCATCCTGATATAGAGCATTGGCACGGAGCATCACCTGATAGTGAGTTTACTCATATTGCTATAAATACGAATACTCAAAAAGGCATAGTTGTATGGTTACAAAGAGTAACCGATCAGGAATACGATAGCATTAATAAATAACCTGGCAGATACCTAACTATTTAAATTATTTTTCTTTAATCCTTCTCCCTTTGAAATCTTTCTCTTTCTCCAGCAGTTTGAATAACTCGTTGACATAAGCTTTGCTCACTTTTTCAATATCACCCGGATTATAGCTTTTTGATTGCACTGACCAAAGTAATTCAGATGTATTGGCATCATATAAATTAGATTCGATGAAATACAATTTATTGGTTTGGTAATAGCCTGACAAACTTGTTTCATGATAATAACCGGCATAATAAGTATTAAAATTATTTGCGGAACCATTCATAGGGTAATATCCACCCGTACTAACCCCTATGCTTGATGTTGAAACATAATGAGTTTCTGATTGCACATCTTTTAAAGAGGTAACAAAAATTGCATCACATTCAAGCGATTTTACTTTATCTAAAAGATGCACTTTCCCATCCTCGGGGTTATCAAATATATAAGGGAATTCTTCGCGATTTCGGAAGGTAATATATCTGCGTGCATTAGCTTCTGTTGCTAATTCATATTCGAGAACCGTGCTCACTGTAGGGTTATTAAACAAACCCATGATGTAAATTTTTTTGATCGGTTTGGCTTTTATTTTCTCCTTGTTAAGCCACGAACTTACTATTGTAATTTGTTTAGAGGATTCACAGGCGGTGAGCAGCGAAAGGCTCAATAAAAAAGCAAAGCTTATTTTTTTCATAATTGTTATACGTTTATTAATAGGTTGAAATGCCCGATTAAAAAGTTCGGGCAAATGTAAAATTTGAAATTTGGTATCTGCTGTTTTCAGAAAACAATAAATAAACTTGTCTCCGGTAAACCTTTTTGCAGCCCCGCTTCCTATTGTGATTTCACCTGACAGGTCGCGAAGCTCCTGTAAGGTGAAATCTAAAGAAAAGAATTTTGAAATTGGGAAATTGCACCAATGGCTTTACCAGGCCGGGTAAGACAGAGCATTGCATCAGCGCGATATCTGCCACAATATGGGTTGCATGGATTCAATTATTCAATCAGCTTCAAATCTTTTTTAGAAATTTCATAATCTCTTTTAAGATTGTGTTTTAAAAAGAAGGCGTTCAAATTCTCAAGTCTCTTTCTTATGTCGAATTTCAAATTCCAATATAGCTTGCTCACACATTCGGAACACAGGCGGTTAGGTCCGGCATCCGATTCTGCCAGGTTATTACTGCCATTCATTATACAGGCTGCATGAATACAATGGTGCATGTAAAACATGTGCCCGATTTCATGCGCTGAAGTTTTTGTTAATCTATCGAGGCAGATGGAGTAGTTTGACGAATCTAAAGGTTTGGTTGAATAACGGTAAATAGAAGAAACTCCTATCCTGTCACTAAATGTGGAAAGCCCGAATACAAAATTCCACGAAGGTGCCGGATAAAGATCTTTTTCTGTTACAGCCATGCAAACAATAGCATCGGGAGGTAGCCTGTTTTTAAGTACACTATCAAGTATATAGGTTGCCAGCAATTGAACTGATCCGTCTTCTCTTGTTCTTCTTGCCGACTTAGGAATTATAGTATCCGAAATGACATCAGCAACCACCGTTGTTAAGTTAAAGAAGCGCTGAAGATAATCCGCAGTTAATGCTATTACATTTTGTTGTGCCTTGCTAAAAACACCAATGGGTTGAAGGTATATTTTACATTGCTTTTGATTAGGTGTTACAGGCGATGAGTTTATATATTCTCTGAACGATTGGCCTGGTTCTTTATTTTCATATAGCCAATCTCCCGGCTTTGGTTTTTCTAATTGCAGGTCATTTTGAGAAAGTTTATCAATCATCTTACTTTCTTTTGGAGAAAGCTTATCAATGATTTTACTTTCTTTTTGAGAAAGTTTATCAAGCATTTTACTTTCAGGCGCGTCCTGATTTCCCTTGTTGCTGCAGGATAAAAATGTAAAGACCGGTATAAACAGAATGACTCTCAAAATTAGTGATAGCTGATTATTATCTGAAACGAAATTAAAACCAATAATGTATTTGATCAGAGATTTTAATTTTTTCAATCAACATTCCTGTTCTATTATTCATATTTAGTTACTGTGCTGTTCTTGTAGAATGAAAAGGATTATTGGCCAGGAAAATATATTGGGTACTAATTTCATTGCACAACTTGTTCTGTAAAACGGGAGGCGGGTAAGTGAAGACGTCTTACAATAGCGACAAAGGGCGCTTTGTTAGTGAGGCGATTTAATTACCCGAAACGATTTAAATGAATGCCCGCCTGAATAAATAGTCACAGAATAAATACCCGGCTCCAGACTTTCAAGACTAACATTGGTCAGAGGAATTTGCACCGCTCCATCTAATAATTTTCTTCCTGTAATATCGGTAATCACCAATGTGCCTTCAACGTTACTTTTTAGTGTAATTAAATCATTTGCCGGATTTGGATAAATCGAAAATGATTTATCAGTCTGAATATTTTCAATATTTGTGTTAATACATAATGTTGTAAAACTGATACCCGAAGTAGAAACTATGCATGAATCAATCAAATTAAAATTTGTCATTGTTGAAGTAAATGTTTGACTGGCAATAGCAGGCGTTATGTTGCTAAGCATTGCCGTGAAGGTTGGATTGCTTTGACAATTAAGCGTTCCATCTGCCCTGGGTTTTATCAAAAACATTTTATAATCACCTGCAGCAGCTTCATAACCTGTAAATACACATTGATTATCAGGTGTACTTTTCACTTCATACCCCTCTCCAGCATTATAATAATAGTCCCACACAACTGCGCCAAGGGTATTTATTTTCAGTAGTTGGGTCTGTCCCCAGCTATATATTCCACCAACAAGAAATTTTCCGTCCAATGTTTTAATGACTGAACGTGCTGAGCTTGCACCGCTATTGAATTGATAATCTTTCATCCAATATGGATTCCCGAGTGAATCCACGTCAATAACAAAATGTCTTCCGTCACCAATAAAACCGCAACACTCCTGGCCTACAAAAATGTAATCATTCGAAAAACCTTCGATAATATCATAGGCGCGTGAGTCTTTGGGTGAAGACCAGGTGGGTAAATGATAGGTTTTAACCCATTGAACAATTCCGACACTATCTGTTCTGAGGAGAAACGGGGTGTTGCCTCCAAAACCAAATCCGTCAGTATATCCGGTTATAAGAAATCCATGGTCTGACATTTCAAGAACGGCAGTTGCAATATCATTTCCTGAATTTCCGATAGCTTTCGCCCATAAATAATTTCCGGCAGCATCTAATTTAAGAAGATAAACATCCCTGTTTCCGGCACCTATAGACGTTGTACTGCCAACTACTAACAACCCATTATCATAAGTTTGAATAAAACTTGTTGCGCTATCCTGGTTAGGTCCGCCAAAAATTCCTGACCATAATAATCCACCCGTTGAATCAATTTTCAAAATATAGAAATTCATACTATCTGTTGTAAAACTGTTTGTAATACCTGCGATAATAAAATTCCCGTCATTAATCTTTTTTACCTTAAGTCCTAAATCATTATTGAAGCCTCCATAATTTTTTTTCCAAACCGGTGTTCCATTTAAATCTGTTTTTATTACGAGTACATCATTCTGACCTGCTCCAAAAGAATTTGTTGAACCAACTATTAAATACCCATCCGCACACACCTCTACAGAATATCCCTTTTCTGCGCCTATACCCTGGTATGTAGTACGAAATGTTATTTGAGCGTAAGTTGAATTATAAATATTCAAGACAATAAAACAGAGGAATAATATTTTTTTCATAACACTTGTTATTTAGTTGTTGAAATGTGCATTTATTTTAAAGTTTGAGCTATGCAATAAGATGCTCATAATTCCAGTCTTTGTAAAACATCCATACTATCCTGGTTAATTAACATTTAGCGATTATTTTTTTCTTTTAATGTGGGATAGTGTGATTCACAAAGAAAAGAATTTATGGTTTATGAAAACGCATGGTATAATAATTTCACAGCACAACTTGTCCCGTTAAGCGGTAGCTTGTCCCGCAAAACGGGAGGAGGGTAAGTGGGACATCTTACCACATCGAAACAGACACTTAACTACAGCATGAATATGCGGTTGCACTTTATTTAACCGGCTTTAAAATACTGCCTTGTTTTTTTCATTTCATTTGTAATAACCGCGAAAGAAAATTTTCAGAGGAGATTGAAAGAAAGAATATGTTAGTTATATATCTTCCGGTTATTAGGGTGGTTACCCACTTGTTCTGTTCCTTATAAAAATAAACTATAATTATGGAAAGACGTAAATTTATAGCTTCCACTGCTTTGCTTGGTATTGGCGCAACTGCGGCTATTGCCACAAATGGACTGAACAAAAATACATTAAGGTCGTTTTCTCAATCGCAATCCAATGAAACTCCCGGTGAGGATTTAATAACTGTTGCCTGCGCCATTTCAAAAGGCACTACTGAAATTGATTATGTGGGTCCATGTGCCGCATTTGAAACATGGCTTTATGATGAAACGCTTAAAAAATACAAGCCCCGTTTTAAAATTTATACCGTAAGTGAAACTTTGGATCCGGTGGATAACCGCATTGCAAATTACACATTTGAAACTGTACCCCAGCCTAAAATTGTACTGGTGCCTGCCCAACAAGGATCGGATGCTTTGCTTGCATGGTTAAAGAAAATGCATGAGAGCGCTGAACTGATCATGTCGGTATGCGTGGGTGCACGACACCTTGCCAAAGCAGGATTGTTGGACGGTCTCAACGCAACCACTCATCATGAATCTATAGATAGGTTTGCAAAAGATTATCCCGCTGTTAATTGGATAAAGGGAGTGCGTTTTGTAGAGGCTAAAAATATCTGCACAGCAGGCGGGCTTACAGCAGGCATTGATCTTGGCTTGCGTATAGTTGATCGTTACCTCGGAAGGGAATCCGCTCAAAAAGTTGCCGATCATCTTGAATATTCCGGCTCGGGCTGGATTGTAAACTAAAAAGTAATCCCGCTGTCATGTTTAGCCACCTGTTTTGGTTTTAAAAAAAATGCATGCCGGGTTGGATGTATTTTGTTTTTTAAATTGTTGAAGCTAATCAACTAAGGAAACCTCACAAAGAAAAGGATTGTGGTTTAGGAAAACGCATGGGGTACCAATGTCACTGCAAAGGTGGGTTAGGGAAACACCTTACCACAACGACACAGGACACTCATCTACAACAGGGTTGGAAGAATGCCGACATGTGGATAAAACAAAATTTTTCAATGGCTTGAAAAACTTTCTTATCATTGACAACTAAATTACATTTTATTAATTAGCCAAATATTTAAAATGAAAAACAAAAACCTGATTATTTTTTTATTGCTTATTATATCATCCTGTAACTACTTTAACATAAGTGCACAGAATCCGATTATTGAATGGAGTAAATGTTCCGGAGGTACTGATGGTGAAGCCTTTGGTGATGGAATGATTACTGCCGATGGTGGTTATATATCTGTAGGAGGAACAATATCAAATGATGGTGATGTGAGCGGTAATCACGGAGGTCAAGACATTTGGGTATTAAAATCAAATGTCTATGGAGGAATTGAATGGCAGGTATGCCTTGGTGGTAGCGGTTCAGATGTAGCTGGTGGAATTGATCAGTCAAGTGATGGTGGATTTATTGTAGGGGGTTATACTGAGTCAACTGATGGAAATGTTACGTTTAATCATGGTGACAAAGATTGCTGGGTGGTTAAGCTCGATGCGAATGGCTTTATCGAATGGCAGAAAACTTATGGAGGCACACTGGATGACAGGGCACATTCTATAGCTGCCGCTGCAGATGGTGGTTATATTTTTGCTGGATACACGAGATCAAATGATGGTGATGTAACGGGCAACCATGGAATAGGAGATGAATGGGTGGTAAAAATTGATTCAGTCGGAGATTTGATATGGCAAAAATGTTATGGTGGTCTTGCCTATGATGAAGCATTCACAATAAATCGAACAAATGATGGAGGCTATATTATAGGTGGAACTACTCAGTCAAATGATGGTGATGTAAGTGGAAGTAACGGCAACCAGGATTGC
This sequence comes from Bacteroidia bacterium, assembly GCA_039931675.1. GTDB lineage: Bacteria > Bacteroidota > Bacteroidia > AKYH767-A > OLB10 > JAEUTH01. Next base: position 47,168 of record JBDTRM010000240.1, read on the forward strand.
TGGGCTGTAAAAATAGATAGCACCGGTATCATTCAATGGCAAAAATGTGCGGGAGGTTCTCAAAATGACTGTGCATATTTCGCGATGCAAGTACAGGATGGTGGATATGTGTTTACGGGCTGGACCCAATCAAGTGATGGTAATGTAACAGGCTATCATAACAACAATGATGCATGGACATTTAAATTAGATGCATCAGGAAGCCTTTCTTGGCAAAACAGTCTTGGCGGTAATGGAGATGACCTGGGCTCTGGTATTGATACTACCAGTGATGGAGGATTGATGTTTATCGGGTCTACAACATCCACAAACGGAGACATAACGAGCTGGCATGGAAGCGAGGATATATGGATGGTAAAATTAAATTCAGGTGGAATTTTGCTTTGGCAGGTTTGCTTTGGCGGCAATTTGTCTGATGCGGGCGTCAGGGTTCAACAAACACCGGATGGCGGGTATCTTATCTATAGTTCAGCGCTATCAAATAATTCCGGAGATATTATTGGTGGATTGAGTTCTGATTTTTGGATGGCTAAAATTAAGCCCAGAAATAGTGTTTCCGGTTTTGTCTTTTTAGATGATAATCAAAATGGAGTCAGAGATATTGGTGAAAATGGATTTTCTGAATCTTTGGTATATTCATCGAGCAACAACTATTCTTATTTATCGCAGCCTGATCTTTCAGGCTTCTTTTATACCTTAACGGATTCAGATAGTGTTTCTACCACGCTACACAATTTTAATCTCCAGTATTATACTTTCACGCCTAATCAACACAGTTCTGTTTTTACCTCTTATAATTCAACTGACAGTGTAAACTTTGCAATTTCGCCAATACCTGGCATAACTGATTTAAGAATACATATTGTGCCTATTATACCACCCCGACCTGGTTTTAATGCTACTTACAGTATTTTTTATCAGAATGCCGGAACAGATACAATTGCCAATGGTGATGTTTATTATGTTTACAATCCCAATACCTTCGTTATGACAACAACCCCCTTTTATACCTTTTCAAACGGAGTAGATTCATTAGGGTGGAGCTATACAAATTTACTGCCTGGCGAAATTCGTTACATTCACCTTACAGTTTATATAGCCCCACCGCCAGCTGTTAATGTGGGCGATTATTTAATTTCATCTGCTTCTGTTGAACCTTCATTGGGCGACACTGTGCCTGGTGACAATTTATATTCAATAAATCAATTGGTTGTTGGCTCCTATGACCCAAACAATAAGTGCATTTCAGGAGGACCTTATATAACTACAACACAGGTAAGCAATGGTGAGTACTTGTATTATACTATAAATTTTCAAAATACGGGCAGTGATACCGCATTCACTATAAAAGTAGTGGACACTTTGGATTTGGCCTTAGATGGGAACACGTTAGAGGTGATGGCAGCAAGTCACAATTGTCAATTATCAATTGAAAACGGAAGAAATATAAAATGGGTTTTCAAAAATATATTATTGCCTGACAGTAATATTAATGAGCCTGCAAGTCATGGATTTGTATCTTATCGGGTGAAGCCATTAAGCACCACCCCGGCAGGAACCATAATTGAAAACAAAGCAGATATCTTTTTTGACTATAATGTTCCCGTTGCAACCAATACTGTGCAAACTCCTGTTGTTAATCCAAATGGTATTCAAAACCAAACACGGAATAACCTGTTCGACATTTATCCCAATCCTGCTACCGAAACTATAAATATTGCAACACCGGAAACGAATAAAAAATGTGATATTATTATTACCAGTATAACGGGTAAAATAGTTTATGAATCCACAACTCATTCCACTCCAAAAACATCAATAAGTACAAGAGCTATCGCGCCAGGTGTTTATTTCCTACAGATTCAAACTGAAAATCATATTGAAACAAAAAAGCTGGTTGTCATAAAATAAATTCGCACACTTAACCCGGCATCACGAAATGATTAACGCAAGTCCGAGTTTTGAGATAAGCTTTCTTAATATACCTAAGCTGATTAACATTAAGCGATTATTTTTTTCATTTAATGTTGTGATGGAGTGATACATGAAGAAAAGAATTTGTGGTTTAAAAAAATGCATTGGGTACTAATTGCAATGCAAGGCCGGGTAAGCGAAGAACGGCATACCACAGCGACACAGAACACTCCTAAAGCGGGACAAAGATTTCGTTTTAAAGGAACTGGATGAGGTGGGGTGAAACATAAAACACTCAAAGATTTTTATTTCTTAACTATATTATACTCCAAAGCTTTTGCTACAGCTTCAGTTCCGGAATGAACCTGTAGCTTTTCGTAGATGTGGCGGATGTGTGTGCTGATGGTGGGAAGTGAAACAAAACACTTTTCAGCAATTAGTTTATAGCTCATTCCTTTTACAAGCAGGCCTAGTATTTCAATTTCTCTTTCGGTGAGCTTAAATTCTTCTATATCCTTATTGCCTTTATTGTTATTAAAAAGCCGCAGCACCTGTCGCGCTACAGTAGGAGTCATGGGTGCTCCGCCTTCCATCGCTTCAGCAATTCCTTTAATCAAATCGTGTGGCGGTGTTTTCTTGAGTATATATCCATCGGCTCCGGCACGTATGCAGGCGAATATTTTGTCATCGTCTTCAAAAACAGTTTGCATCAAAATTTTTAAATCCGGAAAATGCTTGCGGAGTATTTTAAGCCCTTCCAAACCGTTCACATAAGGCATGTCAATATCCATGAGCACCACATCGGGTTTCAATTCTTTCACGTGCTGCAGCACGTCACGGCAATCAGGAAACGCTCCCGTACATTCCATGGTGCCTGTGAGATTAATCATCATCTGCAAACCATCCCTGCGGGTATCATTATCGTCAAATACAACAACTTTAATTTTCATGGTGCAAAAATGATTGCTTAATTATTTATTTCCTATCATCAATTCAAATGATTTTAGGGCAGTTCTAAAAATTCGTTTTTTCAGACACCTCACTCTTATCTCTCCAAGGGGAGAGAGGTCTAAAGGTGAATTTTAAGAACGGCCCTTTACAATTTCATTTTCAGAATGACTTCAGTTCCCTGTCCCGGCAGTGATTGTATATTTAATGAAGCCTTCAAATCAGCAGCACGCTTTTTAATGTTTATTAAACCATTGCCGCCCATTGACTGCAAACCTGTTTCTTCTAACGAAAATCCTTTGCCGTCATCTTTAACACCTATATCCAGCAGGTTATTTTTTAAAAAGACAGTTACAAGTAAATTATTGCAAGAGGAATGCCTTGCTGCATTATTTACAATCTCTTTATAAATAAGGTAAAGGTTTTTCCGTTGCTCCATATTTAATTCCAGCTTGCTCAATTCAGTATTGGTTTCAAAATTCACTTTGCAATTTTTTGTTTCCATTACCTGGTATGCAAATGCATTCATCCGGTTGATGAGGTTATCAAACTGGTCGTTGCGGGTATTAATAGTCCATACAATATCACTCATGGACTCCATCATATTATTTGTGCTGTTGCTTATTTTGGTAAGCACATTATTCAAAGGATGATCTCCGGGAATCATCATTTTAGCTGATTCACCATAAAGTGAAATGCTGCTAAGTGTTGAACCTATTTCATCATGCAGGTCGCGTGCTATGTTGTTTCGCAAGTCATGCAATTTTAAAACCTGCCTTAACCGGTAGCGATAAAGAGCATATATAGCGCCTGCTACTGAAAGTGCAACTAAAATCCTGAACCACCAGGTGCCCCACCAAGGTGGTAATATATTTATGATAACAGATGCTTCGTTTTTACTCCATACGCCATCCCTGTTGGTACCCGTTACATGAAAGGTATATTGTCCCGGGTCGAGGTTAGTAAACGATACTGTGTTTTTTGAACCGTTATCAATCCATTCTTTATTAAATCCTTCCAGCAAATATTTATACTGTTTCTTTTCTGCAGGCGATGATTCCAATGCTGCGAACTCAATGCTGAACATATTTTTATGGTACGGAAGTGTGATTGTTTTCACATAACCAATGTGTGCATTCATGATGCTGCTGTCGTTTTTATAATTAACCGGTTTATTGAAAACCGAAAAGCCTGTAAGTACAACATTGGGTGCCGGATTTTGAACCAGCACATCAGCAGGATTAAAAGCAGTAATCCCGTTTACACCACCGAAGAGCAGTTCGCCTGATTTTAATTTTAAAGACTGGTAACGGTTAAATTCATCACCCTGCAAACCGTCACTCTCTGTAAAGTTCCGGAAACTTCCCACACCAGGCTTGAAGCAGCTCAAGCCTTTATTCGTACTCATCCACAGGTTACCCGCCTGGTCACTTAATATTCCATACACCACATTATTGGGCAACCCGTCTTTTTCGCTATAGCGAATGCAACGACCGGTTGCAAATTCAAAACGGTTGAAGCCTGCACCATTCGTTCCTATCCATAAATATTTATTCGGCTCTTTCGGGTCGGGGCAAACAGAAAAAAGCATATCGGCACTCAGCGATGTGGAATCAGACAGCTTATTTTTCCATTGATGCCATTCTTTTTTCGTTTCATTAAAACTGAAAAGTCCCTGCAAAGTAGCAAACCAGAAAACGTCATGCTCATCCTGCCAGAAATCAGAAATAAAAATATATTCATTTGCGTCATTTTTAATGGGGAGCCGATAAACCGCAACTTTATTCCCCTTAACTTTATCATAGCGGGCTATACTGCGCGAAAAGTCCGGGCTTTCCAGCAATCCCCACAACTCATCATGCCTGTCAAAAAAAAGCTTTCTGCCCCAGCCATTGCTTTGATAAAAGAAATCTCCTTTAGCGGAATTCTTTAAATTGTTTTTAAAAATTGCGACCCTCCCGGTAGAAGGTTCTGAAATCATTGAATAACAATTTCCGCTTCTATCCTGCACCTTATAATTCCAGTCATAACAATTAGCCGGAATGGTGGTATATGGATGCGTTACTTTTCCTGTTTTATAATTGAATAAAGCATTCGTTCCATTATTACAAAAAAGTATTTCTCCACCCGGTGTTTGAAAATAAGTATAGGAGTTCTGAAAATAAAAAGTGCGAAACTTTTCTTTACGCTCATCATACTTTAATATTCCTGTGCTGGTGTTGCTGCCTATCCATAATATGCCCGTGCGGTCAATAAATCCCGGTGGAATGCAATTACGAATAAAGCCAGGATAGGAAACTACAGGCGTGAGACTATAAGTGTGAGTGTCGAACCTGTATTGACCTCCGTTTTCAATTAATAAATTATTGTGCATATCTGTTACAGCATAGCAACCGGAATGGCTGTGGTTCGTGAATGCAGTCGAATGAATAACCTGGTTCTTTTTAAAATCATATACTACAATCCGCTTGCTGCTGTTTAATATTACTTTGTCCTTATCAGACCATGCTACCGTAAATTCACCGGTTCCATCCATGCCAAACCGTGAAGCCGGGTAACCGGAAACCATCCAATTCCCGCTGTTGTCTGCCGTACTGAATATATAAATTGAATCAGGAAAAGCTGCCCATAATTCCCCGTCATTAATCCATGTAATATCAGGATAAGCAAACGGGGTCTTACGTCTTTCTGATTTTTGCAGTTCGTTGTAATTGAATAGTTGTTTAATGCTTTTAAAATTGTCCTTGCCTGAAATTCCATTCGTGTGAGTTACATCAAAAACCAGGGTATTGTTTCGTGTTGTTATCCGCAGTTTGCCATTACGGCATTGAAGTATCTGTATGCTTTCATTTTTCAGTTCGCTGGAAGACAATGCCAATGGCACCGGGTAAAATTTTTCCTTTCTTTTATCGAACAGGCATAGACCTTTTGAACTGGTGCCCACCCAGAAATTACCGTTGCTGTCTTCTGCTAATTGCGTAACAAAATTGTCGGGAAGTGAATTCACATCATCCGGATTGTTACGATAAACAGTAACATGGTAGCCATCATATTTATTCAAACCATCCTTAGTAGCAAACCACATATACCCTTCTTTGTCCTGGATAACGGAAAGAACAAATCCCTGCGAAAGCCCGTCTTTTATTGAAAAGGTTTCGAAGTTGATTTTAATAGTGTCAGGTGCAGGCTGCGAAAATAACCTGAACGGGAGTACCGTAATACATAAAGAAATAAATATCGAACGGGCTGTATGCATGTGGTTAACAGTAATTACAAAGTTACATTAAATTCTCCTTTTTCAGCGTACCCTGTAATCAAAAACAAAAATGCAATTGGCAATTGGCAACATTGTTAAGTGAATATCCATTCTTGCTGTATCCCCATACTCCATATCATCTGAATTGATGATGCTTTCCTGCTTTTACCTGCTTTTTGAAATTAAATATCATCACATCGAATGATTGACCTGCGCCACGAAGCAATGCAACTTTACACCATAAATTTTAATTAAAAATCCATTCACCTTAAATAATAAAATTATGAGAAACACCATCAAACAATCCATCTTCACAGCTATGATAGCTGTAGTGCTTTGCACACAAACTACGTATGCACAATGGTCATTAACCGGCAATGCAGGAACCAGCGCTTCCACAAATTTTATTGGTACCACTGATAATGTAGCATTAAAAATAAGAACCAAAAATGTGGTTCGCGTTACAATAACCGGTTCTGGAAATGTAGGCATCGGAACAACTTCGCCATCAAATAAGCTAAGTGTTACCGGCAATGCTAATTTTACCGGAAATGTGGGTATCGGCACATCAACCCCCACAAGAAAACTTGATGTTGTAGGAGGAGAAGTAGCGTGCCTGAATTCCGGGTATGGTTTTACACACACCGATGGCACCACTACTTTGGAAACATACGTTGATGGTAACGGGGGTTGGTTTGGAACGCAATCGAATCACAATCTATATTTTATTACTAATGATGCCGCGGGTCCTCAAATGACTTTAACAACATCCGGTAATGTGGGTATCGGTACTTCCTCTCCTCATGGGTTATTGCAGTTTAGCAACGCCAACGGTAACAGAAAAATTATTTTGTATGAAGATGCTGATAACGACCATCAGTATATAGGTTTAGGCGTGAACGGAAATAATTTCCGTTACCAGGTGGATGGCACTATCGGCAGCCATATTTTTTATGCCGGCACTTCCGCTTCGGCATCTAACGAACTGATGCGCATTACGGGCAGTGGCAATGTGGGAATCGGCACCTCTGCTCCCACAACAGCAAAACTTGTTATAGCCGGAGGCAGCGGTTTACAGGGGCTCGATTTGAGCACATCGGACCAATATGCAAACATGCGCGTGCTGCAGAATACTAACAGCTCCACTGATAAGGATATGTACATTGGTTACCAGAGCGGGGCAACAAGCTCATTGCATTTATATTCCAACAATTCAGAAACCATGACGCTGAAAGGAAGCAAAGTAGGAATTAACCAGTCGGACCCTCATGCGCAATTGCACCTCGGCAACCAGCTTGCCAACAGGAGAATTATCCTCTGGGAAGCTGCAAATAACGACCACCAGTTTGCAGGATTTGGAATGAATAATAATATACTGCGTTACCAGGTAGAAGGCACCAGTGGCAATCATATATTTTATGCAGCTACATCAGCAACTGCTTCGAATGAACTGATGCGCATACAGGGAGACGGGCGTGTAAGCATTGGCAGCCCCACAGCGGCAACAGGGTACCAACTTACTGTGGGCGGCAAAATAATCTGTACAGAATTAAAAGTGCAGGTGCAGCCTTTTCCTGATTATGTTTTTGCAGATAACTATAACTTAAAAACCATTGACGAAGTAGAGCAACACATTAAAACTTACAACCGCCTGCCGGGTATGCCAAGTGCATCCGAGGTAGAAGAAAACGGAATGAATGTAGGAGATATGCAAACCAAAGTAGTAGAGAAAGTGGAAGAAAATACGCTTTACATTATACAGTTGAGCAAAGAAAATAAAGAACTTAAAGAGCAATTAAAATCAATACAACTACAACTTGATTTAATGAAGAAATAATCATTTCATTTTGAAAAAGTTTTCACAATTCAAACATTTAAAACACACACAAAATGAAAAGATATAACAACATAAAAAGAGCACTATGGCTATGGTCTGCGTTACTCATGCTAAGCATACAAGTAAACGCCCAGCAGGAATGCGGCACAAAGTTTAATAGCCAGCAGGAAACAAATAACTGGTTGTTAAGGCATCAGCAGTATGAGATTGCACAGGCAAACAAACTGCTGTCTCCCACCACAATTTACAAATGGATACCGGTTGCATTTCATATAGTAAGAATGTCGAATGGTACTGGCGGACTTTCTCTGAGCGATGCACGGCTTGCTTTGGAAAGATGCAATACGGCTTATGCCAATACCAATATCCGTTTTTATGAATGTAATTCAGAATTTATTAATGTGGACAGCCTGTATGATTTTAACGATGCAACTGAAGAAGCAGCCCTTGTAAGTTCAAGGCTTTTAGTAGATGCTGCCAATGTATTTATTGTAAACAGCATTCCTGCCGCCTGTGGATATGCAAACTTTCCCGGAGCAACTCATCCCGGCTATGCGAATAATTTTATAGTAATGGATTTTCATTGCATGAACAATGCAAGCCAGACTTCGTTGCAGCATGAGTTCGGTCATTTTTTTGACGTGGTGCATACGCATGAGACAGCTTTTGGTGCGGAACTCGTTACACGCAGTACAGGCGCTAACTGTTCCACTGCCGGAGACAGGTTTTGTGATACACCTGCTGATCCGGGCCTGGGTAATTTAGTAAATGCTTCCTGTCAATATACAGGCACCGCTACCGATGCAAACGGTGTTGCTTACACACCTGATACCTCTAACATCATGTCGTATAGTCACAAACCTTGCAGGGTAAACTGGAGCCAGGAACAAATTAATAAAATGAATTTTACAGTTTCAGATTTAGGTTCGGCCGACCGCAAAAACCTTAGCTGCACCAATTGCCTGCAGGCTGCCGTTACAAGCCTCCCCGAAAATCTGGGCGGCATTTACATCCTCGGTGAATTCTATACGTATGGTCCTTACAGCACCGGTAAAAAAGTATTGTCGCAAATCACTTCTAATGTAAACCTGAACACTGCCGTAATAGCCGGCAGCGACTTAAAGTTAATTGCCACCACAAGCATTACTTTTTTACCGGGGTTTAATTTTGATGCAGCCACAGCACAGTTAGGCGAACTTACTGCCATTGCAGATGCCTGCGGAGGAGCAGGAAACAAAACTGCCGCGCCCGAAGGCACACAGCAGGTCGCTTTACCGGGACAACATGCAGCACCTGAATATACGCTGTATCCCAATCCTTTTAACAACACTTTCAATCTCGATATTCATCTCACTGAAGATGCAGCCGTGTCAGTTACCGTTTATGATATAGTTGGAAAAGTTGTGGACAAAGTATTGCAGCCGCAGTTGAAACAAAAAGGATTGCTGCAATTGCAGTATAACGGTGAACGGCTTGCTCCCGACATTTACTTCTGCACCATTGAAATAAACGGACAGCGTTACACTAAAAAGATTATTAAGATGTAAAGTGCAACGCCTTAAAAAAAGTTTTTTAATAAACGAAGCCCGCAATTTTTTTTGCGGGCTTTTTGTTTTTGTGAATGATGTGTAACCGGACGGGCTAACGCTTGGTATAAACCCTAATATGAACAACCGCTCATAGAAAAGGATATATCGTTTAGCAAAACGCATCGTGTACTAATTGCACTGCACTGGAGGGAAAGGTACACCTTATCACAGCGAAAGAAATCATCTTTTAAGATTTAAATCCATTTTGCAAATTATTCAAAGTTTAATGTAATCTTTTGGCCAATAAATTTTACATAATGGAAACACCCATTTTTCAGTTATTTCATCAACAGAAATACCCCGTTCATCTCCCCAAATAATTAAAATTTGATTTTTATGGTCTATTTCTATTTTCCGACTTGTTTTAGAATTACTGTTAAATAGATATCTATAAAATATACATTCATTTCCCTTATCATTAAATTCTTTATGGGTTATTTTAAATCTACCTATGTGCTTGTACAATGTGCCAAATATCTCGACCCTGTCATACGTTATTAATAAATTAGGATATTTAATACAATCTTCACGAAGTATGCTAGTTTTCCGCTCGTATTCCCTAATATTTTTAACTTCATGCATTAACCTCCATTCAAATGTATTTATATCTTTTTTCCAAAACTCTCTATCAACAAAATTGTATGCCCTAATATTAAAGTGACGTATCCATTTTCTTAATAAAAATAATATAAGAATTAAACCTATGCTTATTAGAATTGTATTCATTGTTATAATGCTGTTAGCGGCTGGCAAACTTTTAGTCCAATAATGATTTTCCTATTGTTAGCATTTCAAATGTTTCGCTTTAGGTTTAGTCCTTCTTGTTATTAAATCCATTTTTAATTTGAAATTTTTCCGAAGGTCAGTCTGTTTTATGTCTTTCAATTTTTCACTGTAATCCTCAAAATATGCAGTTACTCTTTTGTGAAATTCACGTCTATTAAGTTCAATACTTTTTACTCCGTTATTTTCAATAATTGTAATAAGGTCGGATTTCTTTAGGTTTATTTTACTGTCCTCTTTCGTTTCCCCTTGATGTAATAATCCACAACGAATATGTTTGTAAAAAATCGAGATTTTCTCGTCTGTATCAAAGTCATTTTTAAAAAAGTCGCTTCGTTTGAAAATGTCTTTAAAGGTTTTACAATTTCGTTTGAATTTGTCTTCACTTTCGTCAATGCCGTGATAAAATTGATTAAATGTCTCAATTAGTAAGCAGTCAATAGCTAAAACGGTAAAGCCACTGTAAAATTTTATTTTCTCGTCTTGATGTTTGATCAACGCATTTAAAGGTTTGAAAAATCTTGTTTCAAATCTGTCCTTGAAAATTTTTACGGCTTTGTCCCAATCAGCAGAGTTATTGTCAGCTAAGTTTAACTTTGTCCAAGTGTCATTTGTATCATAAGAAGATATTTTAAAATTTGTTGCGGTTGTCATAATGTTTTTTTATTGTCATTGTCGACCGAATTGATAACTGATACCCCCTTATAACTTATACCATATATGTAATTAATCACTCGGCTTGTTTTTATATTTACACGCATCAAATATAGCAAAGTGAACTACATAACATCTGCAAGATAAATCAAAGACGGTTTGCTGCACCACGCACAGGTGAGGACACCTGCGGGCACTCCGCTAAAGCGATGAGTTTGCCAGGAATGTTACCAAAAAAAAATAGAATGTTCTTTTTCTTCTGCAAAATAAATTTGTGCATTGTCATTATAGGGAATGGATTCAGAAACCTGAGTTGAATCATTGAATATGAAAACATACTTTGAAGTCTGTCCTACATAATATTCGTTTTTATCAAAGGGTTTAATTTTTCTTTCACCAATAATTACCCCTGTTTTTCTGTAATCAATATCAGACTTTATACGATAAACAGCAAGCATATTATTAAAAATATTGCAAAAATTCAGCATAAAAAACACTATAAGTAAAATCAAATAAAGAAGCCTTCCATCGGAAAATATTTTTCTATACTGCTCATCCAAATATTTATAAAATGGTGATAGTTTAATTGTTTTACCCTTAAAGGATTCAAACATTTCTAATTCCTCTGGCGTTTTTAATTTTTCCAAACCTTTACCTTCGACAAATTCATTATATTCCTTATTATTAAAATAAAAACTGTATCCAAGTGAAACGAACAATAAAGGAATTAAAATAATAAAAATAGGTATAACATCATCTGCATTAGGAATTATTTTGTACAGAAAGTAAAAAGAAATAGCTGAATAGATAAGTGAGAAAAGAACAGGAGGCCAATATTTTTTAATCGTCCTCTTATTTGTATTTGGTTCAAAATTTCTATCATCAAAAAACTCATAAATTGTTGTTGGACGAACAGAAATAAATGCTATAAAAGGAGGTGAGATTGAGCAAATCAAAACAACCAATAATAAAAAATCTCTTAACACATGAGTGAAAATCTCTGATACCTCTATATAGTCAAAAATAGGTATGTGAAATGCGTTATAATATATCTGCAATCTTAAACCACCGGAAAACAAAATCATTAATATTATAATTGGTAACAAGTCTTTAATTTTTGATATCATCTTTTAAAAGTTTACAAGTTAATAACTGGCTTATATTTGTTTGTCTTGCAGACAGGAATGTTACTTTGTATAAGATGTTACAAAATCATTTACATCTCTAATCATATTTTTAACATCACTATCAGTAAAATTATCATATAATGAATGTGCGGCTGAATTTCTTATGTCAGCTAATACTTTAATTTTCTTTATCTGTAATGCTGTGAGTTTACCAATTTTACCAAGTGCTTCACTTAGCGGGTCAATAGTCATCCTTTTTCCGTCTGGTCTGTTAATTGTTAAACCATTATCAATTGCTAACTTTCGTAAGGAATCTTCTAAAACACCACCGGTAAGAATAGCAGCCACATTTTTTAAATTCTCATTTAGAAAGTATTCAGCCATTTCTAAAAAGTTAGAAAATAATTCTGCTCTAACTAATGTTTCAAAATTTTCCAACAACCCATTTTCCAAAGCATTTTTAATAGCATCCAAAATTCCCAATAGCTCGTGTAATTGAGAAAGCACTTCATTACTAATACTATGTGCCCACAAATCCTGTTTAAGTCTGCTATAAATACTACTAAATTCATTATTATCAGTTGGATAAAGTTTGTTTATCATATTTCCAATTGAAATTATCCAGCTTGTGTATTTCTTAATAATTTCATTTGGAGTTTCATCTGCAAATTGTTCTCCCTCTGCATATGTTATTATTTCATTACCTACTTCAATTAATCTTTTCGTTTCTGCTAATAGTCTGTTATCAGGCATAGTTTTTTATATTTTGCTTTTACAATAATATGTAATTTGTTTTCATTCGCAACATTCCTTTATAGTTCTTTACGGCAATTATTAACACTTAAAACAAAGCAATAATGGGAACACAACAACGTAGTAAGGAAAATGTAATAAATCAAATCAGAGAAGCGCTAAAAGAGATTGAAAGTAATACTGATGAACAAATGAATGAATGTTCAAATACAGCATTAGATGCAATGTCAACTGCTGCCAAAAAGTATTTCGATGATAAGAACGAGTTAAAGGTTAATAGGACTTAAAGCCAAGCTTTAAGAAATACAATCAAAAAGCAAAAAAGCCACTGTGACATTGCAGTGGACTTTGCTATTTAATCTCAATTCTTAAATCCCCTATAATCCAGGCAAATAAAAAATATAGCACAAGTGTCTTATGCTGCCTTGCTGCACTTCAATTTTGACCAGCCTCAATACTGTTGACCACCCTCAATTAAACCAAACAGCATAGCCCTGCCTTCTTAAATCCCATGCAAGTTTTTC